>JAVKCR010000068.1:0-4999 GCA_040222645.1 Rhodospirillales bacterium | reverse complement strand
TGCCGGGCGCTGCTGTCGCCGTTCGACCCGCTGGTCTGGTTCCGGCCGCGTGGCGAGCGATTGTTCGATTTCACCTACCGGATCGAGATCTACACGCCGAAGGAAAAGCGGCGCTATGGCTACTACGTCCTGCCCTTCCTGATGGGCGACAGGATCGCGGCCCGGGTGGATCTCAAGTCGGACCGCGCCGCCTCGCGGCTGCTGGTGCGTGCGGCATGGGCCGAGCCGGGAATCAACATGCCCGCAACCGCCGAAGCGCTTGCCGAGGAACTGCAGCTGATGGCCGGCTGGCTCGGGCTAGGCGGGGTTCATGTCGAGGACAAGGGCGACCTCGCCCGCCCCCTTGCGGGCGAGGTCGCGGCCCGCCATCGATAACGCCGCCCCGGATTGTCCGGGGTCAGGTCGTCATTCGACCGGGCCGACCGCAACGACCCTGAAGGTCCGCATGACGTCATCATGCTCCTTGATGGAAACGTATTCTCCCTCGAGAAAACGGTGATCCGCGAACCGGTAGCCGGTCTCGTCGTCATCCTCGTCGCCGGTGATGTCATAGTGGAACGCCCATGAACCACCCGGCTTGCGGATGAGATGGCCGACTTCGTCGTCACTGTCGCCCCAGAAACGGCGGACGCGGCATTGATCCCTGGCAGCCTTGAAGCCCTGGGCCTCGATACGCCAGTCGCGATCCAGCGGCGCCGTGAACTCGTAGCCGTGATGCCGGCTGCCGTCCGGAAAATCCCGATCGCGGGCCAGTTCGAGACGGATTCGTTTGAGCGGCATTACCTGCTGTCCCCTATCAATGCGACATCAGCAGCGGCACGGTCATGTGCCGCAGCATGTGCCTCGACACGCCCGAGAAGACGAACTCGGTGATCCGGGAATGGCCATAGGCGCCCATCACGAGCAGATCGCAGTTCGCGTCCGCCAGCCGGGCCAGCAACTCGTCGCCTGGATGCAGGGAGGATCCGGCGGACACGGCCACTTCACATTTCACGCCATGGCGCGACAGCATGGTGGCGATCTCGGCGCCCGGCACGTTCTTCGAGCCGTCGAAATCCTTCGATTCGACACTCAGCACGCGAACGGTTTCCGCCCGCTTCAGCACGGGCAGGGCGTCGAAAACGGCGCGGGCCGATTCCCGGCTGCCGTTCCAGGCCACCATGACGTTCTTGCCGAACGTTCCATGCTCGCCATAGGCGGGCACGATGAAGACGGGCCGGCCGCAACCGATCAGGAGTTCCTCGGCGACACCCGCATAGTTCGGGTCCGGGTTTTCCGGGTCGGTCTGCGGCGCGATGAGAATATCCGCCATGCGGGCATGTTCGATGATTTCGCCGGATGTCTGGTAGAACCCGGCGCTGACATGCCGCCATTCCGCGCTGAAGGACTGGCCCTTCATGGCGTTTTCGAACTTCTGGTGGATGGCCTCGGATTCTTCCTTGAAGAGGGTCTCGTGCGCCTTCAGAAGCTCCGCCGTCATGCCGGGTCCGACTTCGGGATAGATCGGCACGCGCGGCGTCACGAACAGACCGACCACATGGCCGCCATGCTGGGTCGCCATGTTGGTTGCGGCCTCGATCAGTTTCGGCGCCTGTTTCTCGTTGTTGAAATAGACGAGGATTGTCTTGTAGCTCATGGCCGTATCCCTCCGGGTTCTGGAATCTGATCCGACAATAGACCGGCTCGGAAAGTCCGCCTTGATCAGGATCAAAGGCAGAAAATTTTTCCGTTGCGCCATATCAACGCCTTCCGTCCCCGGAAATGCCAGACTGACCGCCAGTCGGAAACCGGAGCGACACACCATGGTTGGAAAACCTTCGAAACCATCGGCCATGTTACGCCGCAAGCTGAACCTGCCGCTTCTCGTGCTCTACGGCGTCGGGGTCACGGTCGGGGCCGGGATCTATGTCCTGATCGGCGCGACCGCACGGGAAAGCGGCATGCATGCCCCGCTGGCCTTCCTCGTCGCCGCCTTCGTCATGGCCTTCTCGGCCGCCAGCTTCGCGGAACTCTCGGCACGGTTCCCGGTCAGCGCCGGCGAGGCCGCCTATGTCGAGGCGGGGTTCGATTCCCGCATGCTCGCCCTGCTCACCGGCATGGCCGTAATTGCCGCCGGTATCGTTTCCTCCGCTGCAATCAGTGTCGGCGCGGTCGGCTACATACGGGAATTCGTCGATCTTCCACCCCCGGTCCTGACCGCTCTTGTCATCCTGGGCGTTGCAGCGATCGCCTGCTGGGGCATCCTCGAATCCGTCGCGCTGGCGGCGATCTTCACCACTATCGAGGTATTGGGGCTGCTTGCCATCATCGTTGTCGGTTTCGGCTCCAACCCGGAGATCCTTCTGCGGGTCGGGGAGATCGTCCCGACCACGCTCGATGCCGGAGTCTGGGCGGGCATCGCCACCTCCGCCCTGCTCGCCTTCTTCGCCTTCATCGGTTTCGAGGACATGGTCAACGTGGCGGAAGAGACCATCGATCCGGTGCGCACCATGCCGCGGGCCATCGCCATCACGCTGGTCGTCTCCACCCTGCTCTATGTCTCCGTGGTTTTCGTCGCCGTGACGTCGGTGCCGCTCGACGAGTTGGGCGCCTCGACGGCGCCGCTGGCGCTGGTGTTCGAGCGTATCGGCGGCCTGGCACCCGCCGCGATCAGCGCCATTGCCATCGTCGCGACGCTGAATTCCGTCATCGTCCAGGTCATCATGGCATCGCGCGTCATCTACGGCGTCGCCGACCGGGGGCAGCTGCCGGCGATTTTCAGGCGGATCGAGCCGCTGACCGGCACCCCGGTGGTCGCAACGGCGGCGGTTGCCGCGATCATCCTCGTCCTGGCGCTTGCCTTCGACATCTCCAGCCTCGCCGGCATGACGTCGCGGCTGGCGCTGATCATCTTCACAACGGTCAACGTCGCACTGATCCTGCTGAAACGGCGCGCACCGGCACCGAGCGAAGGACCGAACCTGCCGGTATGGGTGCCGGTAACCGGCGCGGTGCTCAGCCTCTGCCTGCTGCTTGCCGACCTGCTCTGAGCCGTCAGGACGGCGGCGTTGCGGGATAGATACGCCGCCAGTTCTCGATCGTGCGGCCTGTTATCCAGGGTGCCACTTGCTCGGCGAAAGCCTTGAAGTGAGCGGAATCGAGATGCGCCCGGAAGGCGGCGGCGTCGGTATAGAGCTCGTAGAGAAAGATCCGGTTCGGATGGTCATCCGAAACGCAGACATCGAAAAACCGGCAATCCGGCTCCAGGTTCATCGAATTTTCCGCCTGCTTCAGCATGACGGCCCTGAATTCCTCCAGATGTTCCGGAATGACGTCGAACCATACGAGCACGGCGTGCATGGCGGTCTCCTCGCTGCTTTCCGTCCATGTTTTCCACCAGCGTGAAGGATCGGTCTCGCTGCGGCAACCGGTTCATCGCCGCCCCCAAAAGCAAGGCGGGCGGATGCCATCGCATCCACCCGCCTGACGTCAGGCAACAGGTCGAAATCTACCTGCTGTATTCCTGCTTCGCAGCTTCGAAGGAATTCTCCAGCTTCTGCATGTTCTCGACGGCGCTGTCGCGCGCATCATCCCAGGCTTCCGCCGTCGCCTGCTTCATCTCGTCGAGTTCCTGCGCGGCGGCTTCGCGTTTTGCGGCAAGATCGCGCTTCACGTCGTCCCATTTCGCCGACATCGAATCGCCGGCATCGGCCAGGCTTCGGTCGAACTCGTCCATTTTCGCGTCAAGCGCATCGACGCGCTCGGCAAGCCAGGACACGGCCTTGTCCTTCTGTTGAACGGTGTAGTCGGACACCTCGTCATAGGTCCGCGCGATCTGCTGCGCGGTTTCTGACTGATCGTCGGCGGCAATCGCCGGCGCACCGGCGAAGGAAACCGCGATGGCCGAGGCGGCGATAGCTGTCACTATCCTGTTGGTCATCGTCATTCTCCTGTTTCTGGCTCCTGTTTCGGGAAAAGGCCGTAACCGGGTCAGGCAGCCTTGCTGAGCCTTTTGCGGATATCGGCCAGCGAAGAGCGGAAATCGCGATAGGCCATCTCGGCGCTCAGCGCGACCTGTTCGGCCATCGCCTCGCCGGAGGCGCGCATCTTCTCGAACTCGATCTTTGACCGGTTGTAGCGATCGTGCAGATCGCGCTTGAACTCGTCCAGCTCCTGGCCGCCGTTCGCCATTGCCTGGTCGATCTCGACCTCGAGCCGGTCCATTTCGGCCGAGAATTCCTTCAGTTCGGCCTCGAGTTTCCGGATATAGCGTTCGTTGCGTGTCATGTTCTTCTCCTGAGACAAGTCAAGTCAGTGGCCGCTGCGGCGCACATACGAAATGAACGACATCGAGAGCTGCGGGTTCCATCAGAGGCCCAACGCGCCGGCGCGCCGTCGACCTCGGCGAAGGCGTCAGGTCATGAACCGGAAATCCTGGAACATTCGAAATTCCCGTTCGTAGGTGAGGCGTGACATGCAGCACCTGCTGCCTTCTCCATGCCTCAACTGAAAAGGAGAACAAGCATGGCCTATCGCAAGATTCTCACCGCCGTTGCGGCGTCCGGCCTCGTTGCCGCCTGCGCCGCCTGGGACGTCGAGCCCAGCATGAACGCGCTGCGCGGCGCCCATGGCAACGGCAATGCCCACCAGGCGGCCCTGACCGACGAATACCGCCAGATCGCGGCGTTCGAATATGACGAGATGCAGGACTGGCCGGATGCCGACCGATGGGCGACCAAGGGCCTGATGAGCGCCAACGGCGTCACTCCTTCGCCGACGCCGCTCGCCGAATGGGACCTGCCGGAACAGCATGTGATCGAACTGGCCGCGGCCCGCGTCCAGCTGGTCGCCGCACTCGACAAGGGCGCCGCCACCCTGGCTCCGAAACCGGTCGCCAAGGCCCAGGCCAAGTTCGATTGCTGGGTCGAACAGCAGGAAGAGAACTGGCAGACCGCGCACATCGCCGCCTGCCGCGATCAGTTCCTGAACGCGATGCAGGAAGTCCATGCGGCGATGACGC
>JAVKCR010000067.1:0-10779 GCA_040222645.1 Rhodospirillales bacterium | reverse complement strand
CTCCTTGGCCTCGGCGACGCTCATGCCGTCGAGAAAGGCCGAATTGCCGAGTTTTCCGTCGCCGGTATAGGCCGCGTTGCCGACCTCGAAGGCGGCGGCGTCGACGCCGTCCGGGATCACCACCGGCAGGACCGGCAGCGCGTATTTGCGGGCGAAGTCGAGGTCGCGCTGGTCATGGGCGGGGCAGCCGAAGATCGCGCCCGTGCCATATTCCATGAGCACGAAATTGGCGACATAGACCGGCAGCTCCACGTCGGGCAGGAACGGGTGGCGGGCCGAGATGCCGGTGCGGAACCCCTTCTTCTCGGCGGTTTCGATATCGGCTTCCGACGTGCTCATGCGGTTGCACTCGGCGACGAAGGCGGCGAGGTCCGGATTGCCGGCGGCCAGTTCCTGCGCCAGCGGATGGTTCGCGGCGATGGCGCAGAAGGAGGCGCCGAACAGGGTGTCGTGGCGGGTGGTATAGACCTCCAGCCGGTCGTCGCGGCCGGTAAGTTCGAAACGGATGCGAGCCCCTTCGGAGCGGCCGATCCAGTTGGTCTGCATCAGCCGGACCCGGTCGGGCCAGCGCTCGAGGCCATCGAGGGCCTGCAGCAGATCCTCGGAGAAATCGGTGATCTTCAGGAACCACTGGGAAAGCTGACGTTTCTCGACCAGCGCGCCGGAGCGCCAGCCGCGGCCGTCGATCACCTGCTCGTTGGCGAGCACGGTATTCTCGACCGGGTCCCAGTTGACCCAGCTTTCCTTGCGGTAGACCAGGTCGTTCTCGAGGAAGTCGAGGAACATCTTCTGTTCGTGACGGTAATAGTCCGGCTCGCAGGTCGCGACCTCGCGGTCCCAGTCGTAGGACAGGCCCATGGAGCGCAGCTGCCTGCGCATCGCGGCGATGTTCTCGCGCGTCCAGTCCGCGGGATGGGACCTGTTCTCGATGGCGGCGTTCTCCGCCGGCAGGCCGAAGG
Source organism: Rhodospirillales bacterium (assembly GCA_040222645.1). Lineage (GTDB taxonomy): Bacteria > Pseudomonadota > Alphaproteobacteria > Rhodospirillales > HT1-32 > HT1-32. Next base: position 9,820 of record JAVKCR010000067.1, on the reverse strand, counting down.
CGTCCCAGCCCATCGGATGCAGCACGTTGAACCCCTGGGCCGCCTTGTAGCGGGCGACCACGTCGCCGAGCGTGTAATTGCGGACATGCCCCATATGGATGCGCCCGGAGGGGTAGGGGAACATCTCGAGCACGTAATATTTCGGCCGCGAACGGTCCTCGGTGACCTTGAAGACTCCGCGATCTTCCCAGGCCTGCTGCCAGCGGGCCTCGGTTTCCTTGGCGTTGTAGCGCGCCATGCTGTCCGTCTCTTTATAATGTCTCGGCAAAATACGATCCCGCGCCCGGGCAGGCGCGAGTGCGGAACATGCCGCCGGGCAGCCTCCGGCGCAAGCCGCAATGGACCGCCCCGCCTTGCCGGCCCCCTACTGGGTCTGGGAGAGGGTGCGGCTGCGGAGTTCGCGGGCGTGGGCGAGAATCTGGTTCTCGAGCTGCGAGTTGGTGTTCTGGTCGACCCGGGAATCCAGCCAGGAACCGGTGCGGTCCCGGGTCTGGCGGAACACCGCCACGCGCACCCCGTCGGAGCGCAGCTGCCCGCCAAGGATGTAGACGTTCATCTTGAACCGCTCCGCCGGGGTTTCCGGCGGCGAATACCAGTCGGTGATGATGACGCCGCCGAACGGATCGGCCGAGGACAACGGCATGAAGGTCAGGGTATCGAGCGAGGCGCGCCAGAGATAGGCATTGACGCCGATCCCGCCGCCGCCGCCGCTTCCTTCGGCAGTGCCGCCGCCGAACAGGCCGGAAATACCGTTGGCGCCGAACAGCGAGCCGCGCTGGTCGCTGTCACTGTAGTTCCCGCCGGTGTCGATCTCGCCGGGGAGCTTCTCGCGCGGGTAATCGCCTTCGGACTGAATGGAGTCGCAGGCCGCCATCGTCAGGCTGGCAACAGCGATCGCCGCTAGAACTGTAAGGTGACGGTACATCATCCCGGTCTGCATCTGACGTTTCATAAGCCTGTTTATACTATTTTCGAGTGGTGAGCCAAGTCCCCATACGGTGACCGGCGCGCGGCGCCGAAAATGCCGGTCCAGTCGCCGTCGCCATTGTCGTTGCAGATACGCCATACCACGACAAGGAATCCATGTGGCGCCCGCCCATCGTTGAATCTCACGCTGCGCAACCGCGGGAAGCGACCCTGGCTCATTCCTTCCGACTGATTCAGGAAGCGCCATGCGGATGATCCGGTTCCTCCAGGTAACGGCCGCCCCGTTGCATCCGGACCCGACACCTCCGCCAATGCGGCTGACAAGGCCTTGCTCTCCCCCTGCGTCCGGAAGCGGCAGGATGCCGGCGTTGACGGAAAATGTCACACTGCAGGACCTCGAGGTGAAATGGCGGAAATGCTTGGCAAAACCCCCATGAACCGCCCCGCCTTGTTGCAACTTTGCCACAGTATGTGATTTTTATCACAAACGCCTTCGACGCACTATTGACCCGGAAACGGGAACGTGTGCTTATTCACCTCGTCGCAAGACATCCAAACGTTTGGAATAAACTGTCCGGTAAACGGAAGGAATTATCGAAATGAAAAAGATCCTCTTCGGAACGACCGCCCTCGTTGCTGCCGGTCTCGTCACCTCCGCCCATGCGGCTGACAAGATCTCGCTGTCGCTCGGCGGCTACATGAACCAGGAAATCGGCATTGCCGACAACGTCGCTGGCGAAACCAACGTCAACCTGGTGTCGAACGCTGAAGTCTCCTTCGGCGGCAAGACCACCCTCGACAACGGCATCACCATCGCCGTTGACGTGCAGCTCGAAGCCAACAGCCAGGGCGCCGACCAGATCGACGAATCGTATCTCACGATTTCCGGCGGTTTCGGCCAGGTCAAGCTCGGCACCGAAAACGGCGTCGGCGATCTGATCACCACCCACGCCCCGGGCGTCGGCCCGGTCGGCATCGACGGCTCGAACGCCACCTTCTGGGTGAACACTGCGTCGTCCAACAACGCGCCCCAGTCGATCGACGCCTCCGGCTCGGGTGATAACGAAAAGATCACCTACATCTCGCCGAAGCTGTTCGACATGGTGCAGGGCGGTGTTTCCTACACCCCGTCGACCAACGCCGAAGACGGCAAGGGCGTGTCGACGACCACCGCGACCCACGACGTCTATGAAGCCACCCTGCTTCTCGATACGTCGGTCTCCGGTGTCGGCGTCCGCGCCAGCACCTCCTACCTGCACGGCTCCAACTCCGGTGTCGGTGGCCCGACCGAGCAGATCAGCGCTGGCCTGAGCCTGAAGTTCGCTGGTTTCACCGTCGGTGGCGGTTATGGCCGCAACCTCCGGAAGGCTGAAGCTGCTGCTGCCGCCAACGGCGACGGCTGGGCCTACAACGTCGGTGTCGCCTACGCGACCGGCCCGTACGGCGTGTCCCTCGGCTACCACTACGGTGAAGCCGAAGGCAACACCGGTGACAACGGCTCGAACGAAAGCGTGCTCGTCTCCGAACTCGGCTTCTCCTACAACGTCTCGTCGGGCGTCGACTTCAAGTCGGGTATCGCCTACGTGCAGTTCAACGAAGACACCGCGAACTCCGTGTTCAACGGCGCGGCCTTCGAAGCCGAAACCGACGGCTGGGTTTGGGTCAACGGTATCTACCTGAGCTTCTGATCGCTCCGGTTTCTACCGACGATATCGGAAAGGGCGGCTTCGGCCGCCCTTTCTTTTTGCCTAATCCCCTGCGCCATGCTGTTCTCCGGCGCGGATCGAACTATCAAGATTACAGGAACATGGCGTTCAGACCCGGTGCCGGACCACCGCGAGGCTTGCCGCCCAATCCGCTGGATACGGTCAGGGCGCTGATCGCGGCGGGGCGGCTCGACGAGGCCGCACGGCACCTGGCCATCCTGCGCAAGACCCGGCCGCGCGATCCTGACCTGCTGAACATGAGCGGCGTGGTCGCCCTGCAGAAGGGCAAGGCGGCCGCCGCCTTCGACGATTTTTCAAAGGCCGCAAGCCTGGCGCCGTCGCGCCAGGACCTGCACCATCACCGGGGGGAAGCGGCACGGCTGCTGGAACGCTGGTCCGACGCTGCCGATTCCTACGAGAACGCGCTGAAAGCCGGCTCCACCCGGCCGGCGACCCTGCGCGGCCTCGGTGTCGCCCGTCTTGCCCTCGGCCAGGCGGATGAGGCCGTGGCGGCGCTCGACCGGGCGGTTGCCGCCGACGGTTCCGATGCGGCAGCCTGGTTGAAGCTGGCGGAAGCCCGGTCACTTGCCGGGAATGCCACCCGGGCCGTCGAGGCGGCGTCGAAAGCCTGCGAGCTCGCGCCGGGCGAGGCCGCGGCCCATAATAATCTCGGCGTTCTGCAACTTTCGGCAGGGCAGGCGGAAGCGGCGGTCACCTCGCTTCGCCGCGCCGTCGACCTTGCGCTGTCGAACATGGCCTATCGCGGCAACCTTGCCGCCGCCTGCCGCCAGGCCGGCCGCTTTGACGCGGCGCTCGAGATATATGAGTCCATCCCGGAATCGGCGGCGAACGCGGCGCTCTACGCCGCGCAGGCCTCGCTGCTCGAATACATGAACCGGACTTCTGACGCCGGAGACGCGGTGGCGCGGGCGCTGGCGCTCGACCCCGGCGAGCCGCAGGCGCTGGTCACCCGGGCCATCCTGCTGCGCCGCGACCGGCAATACGAGGCGGCGCTTGCCTGTCTCGACCGGCTCGAAGGGCGCGACGATCTCGATTACGAACTCGACGCTTCCCGCCATTTCGAGGCCGGCACCGATCTCGACCGTCTCGGCCGCTACGCCGACGCCTGGCAGGCCTTTGCCCGCTGCAACGAGGTGCATGACCGCTCGGCGGTCGCCGCCGCCATCGATCGCGACGCCTTCTTTCGCGATATCGACAATGCGCGGTCGGCATTCACGCCTGGCCGCATCGCATCCTGGCCGGCGGATGTGGTTGATAACGAGGCGGCGCCGGTCTTCCTGGTCGGGTTTCCCCGGTCCGGCACAACGCTGACGGAACAGATCCTCGCCGCCCATCCCCGGATCTTCGCGACCGACGAACGCGAGCTGGTGCGCGAGGCGATCCGCGCCGCCGGTGACCTCGTTGGCGGCGGGTTCCGCTATCCGCTCGATATCGACCGTGTCGAGGATGGCCACCTGCCGGCGATCCGCGCGGCCTACCGCGAGGCGGTCAAGCGCCTGGCGGGCGAGCCCGGAGATCGCATCGTGCTCGACAAGCTGCCGCTCAACCTCGTCCATCTCGGCTTCATCCGGCGGATTTTCCCGGAAGCCCGCATCCTGATCGCGCTGCGCGACCCGCGGGACGTCTGCCTGAGCGCGCTGTTCCAGAATTTCCGCCTCAACACCGCGATGATCCAGTTCCTCGAGATCGGCCGCACGGCGGATGCCTATTGCGCGGCGATGGGCCTGCTGCTCGAGTTCGAACAGAATCTCGGGCTCCGCACCCTGCGCTTCCGTTACGAGGATGTTGTCGCCGACCTGGAGGGAGAGGCATCGCGGATCCTGGAGTTCCTCGGCCTCGAATGGACCGGCGAAATGCGCGCCTATGCCGAGAAATCGGCCGGCCGGCGGATCAGCACGCCGTCGGCCCGGGATGTCGCCGCCGGTCTATACAAGCGCGCGCTCGGCCGGCATCTTCATTACGAGGAACAGTTGGCGCCGGTCGCCGGTCGCTTGGAACCCTTTGTCCGCAAGCTTGGTTACGCAGGCGAAACGGACTAGGGCGTGGCTGCGGCCACCCTCAATCCGTCGCCCACATCCTGACCAGGTTCGCCCGCGCATTGTTGAGGCGATGATAATCGGGGCTTTCCGGCGCCATCTTCAGCGCCCATTGCGTCGAGAGCGCGAGATCGTAGAGTATCTGCCGCTGCGCCTGGTCGCGCACCATGCTCTGGATCCAGGTGATGGCGGCGAGCCGGTAGCCCGACGTCACCGGGGCGACCCGGTGCAGCATGGTGGTGGGATAGAGCATGCCGTCGCCGGCCGGCAGCTTGATCGCCTTCTCGCCGTAGCCGGTATCGAGCACCAGTTCGCCGCCGCCATAGGTGTCGGGCTCCCGCAGGAAGATGGTGATCGACAGATCGAGGCGCATCGGTTCGGGATGGCGCTGGATCGGGTTGTCGATATGGGTGCCGTAATGCATGCCGACATCGTATTTCGACAGGATCGGCCGCTGGATGACTTTCGGCACGGCGGCGGTGCGGAAGGTCTCGTTGCGCTCCAGCGCGGCCAGCACGATCTCCTCGAACTGGGTCTGCTGCTTCGAGCGCATCTTCATCTCGAGGTTCTTCTTCACGCCCTTGCGGCCGAGTTCCGGGGCGGACAGGCCGCCGTCGAGGAAGCTCGCCTGCCCGGCAAGCCGGTCGAGCCTGGCGATCTCGTCCGCATCGAGGATTTTCTGGAGCCAGAGCAGCATCTTTGCCTCACCATCTTGCCGTTGCCGTTCGAGACTGCATTATCGGGCGCGGAACCGCCGGGGACAATCGCCGGCATCAGCCCAGGCAGAGGAGAGCGCCGATGAGCCAGCCCACCGCCATAGAGGAGGCGCTCGCAATGGTGCGGGAGAAAGTCCGGGAGGCCGCCGTCTCGGCGGCGCGTTCGCCGGATGATGTGCGGCTCTGCGCCGTCTCCAAGACCTTCGACGCGGAGACCGTCAGCGCGGCGCTTGCCGCCGGACACCGCCTGTTCGGCGAGAACCGGGTGCAGGAGGCCGAGGGCAAGTGGCCCGGCCTGCGCGAACGTTATACCGATGTCGAGCTGCACCTGATCGGGCCGCTGCAATCCAACAAGAGCGCGCAGGCGCTGGCGCTGTTCGACGTCATCCAGACCATCGACCGTCCGAAGATCGCCCGCAGCCTGGCCGCGGCGGAAGAGAAGCTCGGCCTGAAGCGGCGCTATTACGTCCAGGTCAATACCGGCGAGGAACCGCAGAAGGCGGGAGCCCTGCCGGCCGAGGCGGACGCGCTGGTCGCGCTCTGCCGCGACGATCTCGGGCTCGAGATCGAGGGCCTGATGTGCATTCCCCCCGTCGACGAGGAACCGGCGCTGCATTTCGCCCTGCTGTCGAAGATCGCGGCGCGCAACGGTCTCGCCGGGCTCAGTATGGGCATGAGCGGCGATTACGAGACCGCCATCGCCTGCGGCGCGACCCTGGTGCGGGTCGGCTCGGCGATCTTCGGCACCCGTCCGAAACCCGCCGCCTGAAGCCGGTCAGACCGCCGGCGCCCCGATCTCGATGACATCGTCCGGCCCGATCAGGCCGAGCAGCCGGCGGAGATCCTCCGGCGCCAGCGCGATGCAGCCCTCCGTCGGCGCGTAATCCGGCTTCGCCACATGCAGGAAGATCGCGGAGCCCAGCCCGGGGACCGGCGGATCGTCATTGTGGCCGAGGATGACAACGATGTCGTAGAGCCGGTCATCGCGCCACATGCGCTCGGCGCTGGCCGGGTAGGGCAGGGCGACCGGCCGGTTGTAGGCAGGGTCCGCTGGATCGTCGCACCAGCCGTCGGCCTTTCCGATGGGTGTTGCCACCAGCCGCCAGCCGCCGTCGGGCGGTGTCACCCGGTCGGGCCGGTAGACCAGCCGCCGGAAGGGGTAGCAGCCCACCGGCGTCGCGCCGTCACCCTCCCGCTTGACAAGCACCGCGCCGCCGCGGCCGATGGCGCAGACGAACCGCGCGCCGCCGGCGAGGACAAGCCCCTTGCATCCGTCGGGTCGAACCATCACTTTCATGGCGCGTTCCTGCACCGTACCTGATGAACAACGGATCTGTCAGACATGCGGCTTTTCCTCTTCCTGGTCTCCCTGCTGCTGGCCCTGCCGGCCGCGGCCGCCACGTCGCCGCTGGACCGGCAGGATATCGAGCGCATCGAAACCTATCTCAACGATATCGAGACGCTCAGGGCGCGGTTCCTGCAGGTCGCCCCGGACGGCGGCCTCGCGGAAGGCTCGCTGGCGCTGAAGCGGCCGGGCCGGATGCGCTTCGAATACGACCCGCCGGCCCAGATCGAGGTGATCGCCGACGGACTTTTCGTGCACTACCACGACAAGGAACTCAAGCAGGTAACCGCGGTGCCGATCGCCACCACGGCGCTCTCCGTGCTGCTGGACGACAACGTGGTGCTCGACGGGTCGGGCGATCTGTCGGTGACGGCGATCGAGCGCCGGCCCGGCCTGCTCGCCGCCACGGTGATGGAGAAGAACGATCCCGGCAACGGTTCGGTCACGCTGATCTTCTCGGACCAGCCGCTGCAGCTTCGCCAGTGGGTGGTGCATGACGCGCAGGGCCTGTCGACCAAGATCACCCTGTTCGACGCCCGGCGCGGCGTCGCCCTCGAGAACGGCGATTTCTACTTCGTCAATCCCTACCCGGCACCCGGCCAATCCGGAGACAACTGACAGATGGCGCTTGTTATCCTGCCCTGCTGCATCGTGCCGCAGGACGCCAACACGGACCTGCAGACGGTCAAACAGAAATACGTGCATGCGGTGGTCGACGGGGCGGGCTGCGGCGCCATTCTCGCGCCGTCGCTGTCGCCGCGCCAGGATACCGGCCCGCTGCTCGACGCCGTGGACGGGATCATGCTGACCGGCTCGGCCTCCAACGTGCACCCCGCGCATTACGGCGGACCCGGACCCCGCCCGGACCTTGCCCTCGACGAGATCCGCGATGAAAGCACGCTCGCCCTGATCCGCGGCGCGATCGAGCGCGACCTGCCGCTGCTCGCCATCTGCCGTGGTATCCAGGAGCTCAATGTCGCCATGGGCGGCACGCTGCACCAGCATCTGCAGGAAGTGCCGGGCCGGACCGATCATCGCGCGCCGGAGGGCGAGCCCTACGACGTGCAATACGGACCCGCCCACCAGGTCGCGCTGGTGGCGGGCGGCGTGCTCGCCGACCTCAATGACGGCGAGACCGGTCTCACCGTCAACTCGATCCACCAGCAGGCCATCGACCGGCTGGCCGACGGACTCGCGATCGAAGCGCAGGCGCCGGACGGCACGATCGAGGCGGTGCGCATCACCGCCTCGCAGGGTTTCGCCATCGGTGTGCAATGGCATCCCGAGCACCGGTTCGAGGAGAACACTTTTTCGCGCCGCCTGTTCTCGGCTTTCGGCCGCGCCGTGCGCGCCCACGCGGCGCGCCGGGCCGCCTGACGAGCCCTGCATTTCCTGCAATCCTGATCTGCGCCGGGGCTATTGAATTCTTATATCCCCGGCCTATTTCTGGTAGAAGAGGCGGGTGCAACACCCGGCTCCAAGGAAGTCTCCCCTGCTTCCTTATCGCTCCGAAGAGGAGCCACTGGAGCGCCCGGTTATCCCCCTGACCGGGCGCTTTCGATTCCCGGCCGCCGCGGCTAGAGTAAATCCATGCCGATTCGCATCACCACCTGGAACGTCAATTCCGTCCGGCTCCGCGCCGATCACCTGGCGCGGCTTGCCCGCGACATTGCGCCGGACGTTGTCTGCCTGCAGGAAACCAAGGTGGAGGATGACAAGTTCCCGCACGAGATCTTCTCGGCGCTGGGCTACGGCCATGCGGTGATCAAGGGGCAGAAGAGCTACAACGGCGTCGCCATCTTCAGCCGCCTGCCGTTCGCGGAATCTGCCGCCGGGCAATGGTGCGGCAAGGACGATTGCCGCCATGTCAGCGCCCGTCTCGAGGCGGGCCCAGAGATCCACAATTTCTACGTCCCGGCCGGCGGCGATATCCCGGATCGCGAGAAGAACGACAAGTTCGGCCACAAGCTCGACTTCATCGCCGAGATGACCGGCTGGTCGGCGGACCGCAAGGGTGACGGCATCCCGCGCGTGCTGGTCGGCGACCTGAACATCGCGCCGCTGGAATCCGACGTCTGGTCGCACAAGCAGCTGCTCAACGTGGTCAGCCACACCCCGGTCGAGACCGAGGGCCTCAACGGCGTGATGACCGCCGGCGGCTGGGTCGATGCGGTGCGCCACCTGCACGGGCCGGAGGAAAAACTGTTCAGCTGGTGGAGCTACCGCAGCCCGGACTGGCGCAAGAACGACCGCGGCCGGCGTCTCGACCATGTCTGGGTGACCCCGGACCTGGCGCCGTCGATTGCCGCCGCCGACATCCTGCGCGACGCGCGGGACTGGGAAAAGCCGTCGGACCATGTGCCGGTGACGGTCGAGATCGCCGGCTGACAATCCGTCGTCAGGTGTTCTTGCCGATGATCACGGCGATGATGACGATGATCGCCCCGTAGAAGAACATGTTCATCAGCGACCGGAAGATCATGCGGGATTCGCCGTCCTTCGGCATGCCGAGCAGGTTGCAGACGAAATTGCCGGGAGCGAGAAACCAGTTCATGCGATAAATCCTTGCCGGCTCGCCCCAGCCCCCTCAGAGCGAGAAGTTGCGTTCCACGTAGCGTAGCAGGTCGCGCAGGTTCTCGTCCACCGACCGGCCATCGGTCGCAATCGCAATCTCGGCGGCTTCCGGCGCCTCGTAGGGCGCGTCGATCCCGGTGAAATCGCGAATCTCGCCGGCGCGGGCCTTGGCGTAGAGGCCTTTCGGGTCGCGGCGTTCGCATTCCGCCAGCGAGGTGTCGACATGAACCTCGTGGAACAGTTCCGGCATGATCGCCCGCGCCCGGTCGCGGTCGGAGCGGTATGGCGAGATGAAGGCGGTGATCACGATCATGCCCGACCGCGCCATCAGGCCCGCGACCTCGCCGACGCGGCGGATGTTCTCTGCGCGGTCTTCCGGCGCGAAACCGAGATCGGCGCTGAGGCCGTAGCGGATGTTGTCGCCGTCCAGCACGTAGGCCTGCCAGCCCTTGCGGAACAGGGCGGCCTCCAGCGCGATGGCGAGCGTCGACTTGC
>JAVKCR010000066.1:0-2213 GCA_040222645.1 Rhodospirillales bacterium | reverse complement strand
CTATCGCACGGTCTCGCGCCTGCAGCAGGCGCTGCGCGCGGCCGGCGTCGGTCCGGGCGACCGGGTGGCCGGCTATCTTCCCAACATGCCCGAAGCCGTGATGGCGATGCTGGCGGCGACCTCCATCGGCGCCGTCTGGTCGTCGGCCTCGCCCGACTTCGGGGTGCGCGGCGTGGTCGACCGCTTCGGCCAGATCGACCCCAAGGTGCTGTTCTGCGTCGACGGCTATCACTACAACGGCAAGAGTCACGATTGCCTGGCCAAGACCGCCGAGATCGCCGCCGAGATCGGCGCCATCGGCAGGGTCGTGGTGGTTCCCTATGTCAACGACGCGCCGGATGTCTCCGGCGTGCGCGACGCCGTCACCCTCGGCGATTTCATCGCGCCCTTCGAGGATGCGGAGGTGAGCTACCAGCGGATGCCCTTCGATCACCCGCTCTACATTCTCTATTCGTCGGGCACCACGGGGGCGCCGAAATGCATCGTGCACCGCGCCGGCGGCGTGTTGCTGCAGCATCTCAAGGAGCATGCGCTACATTGCGGCACGAAGCCGGGTGAGCGCATCTTCTACTTCACCACCTGCGGCTGGATGATGTGGAACTGGCTGGTCACGGCACTGGCCTGCGAGGCGACGCTGCTGCTCTATGACGGCTCGCCCTTCTATCCAGACGGCAACGTGCTGTTCGACTACGCGGAACAGGAACGCATGAACCTGTTCGGCACCTCCGCGAAGTCGATCGACGCCTATGCCAAGGGCGGGCTGGAACCGGCGAAGACGCATGATCTCTCCACCCTGCGGATGATGACCTCGACCGGTTCGCCGCTGGCGCCGGAAGGTTTCGATTATGTCTACGAGAAGGTGAAGAAGGACATCCATCTCGCCTCCATCGCCGGCGGCACCGACCTTGTCGCCTGTTTCATGCTGGGTTCGCCGCTGCTGCCGGTCTGGCGGGGCGAGATCCAGTGCGCCGGGCTCGGCATGGAAACCACCGTCTATGACGACCAGGGCAATGCCCTGCTGGGCGAGAAGGGCGAACTGGTCTGTACCGGCCCCTTCCCCTCGATGCCGATCGGGTTCTGGAACGACCCGGGCGACGAGCGGTACCGCGCGGCCTATTACGAGCGTTTCCCCAACATCTGGCATCACGGCGATTTCGTCGAGAAGACCGAGCATGGCGGCTTCATCATCTACGGCCGCTCCGACGCGGTGCTCAACCCGGGCGGCGTGCGTATCGGCACCGCCGAGATCTACCGCCAGGTCGAGCAGCTGGAGGAGGTTCTCGAAGGTATCGTGATCGGCCAGGACTGGGATCATGACGTGCGCGTCGTGCTGTTCGTCCGGCTCGCCGCCGGCGTGACGCTGGACGAGGCGCTGGAGAAGAGGATTCGCGGCCAGATTCGCGCCAATTGTACGCCGCGCCACGTGCCGGCGAAGATCGTGCCGGTGGCCGACATCCCGCGCACCAAGTCGGGCAAGATCGTCGAGCTCGCGGTCCGCGACGTGGTGCATGGCCGCGCCGTGAAGAACAAGGAGGCGCTGGCCAACCCGGATGCGCTGGAGCTGTTCCGGGACCTCGAGGCGCTGAAGAGCTGATCTGCCGGCGACAGGACCGGCCTCACCCCATATGCGGCGAGGCCATGTAATCGTCGGCCTGCATCTCCAGCAGCCGCGAGGCGGTGCGCTGGAACTCGAAGGCGGTGTCGCCGGCTGGATGCAGGTCGTCCGGCTCGGCGTCGGCGGCGCAGATCAGCTTGCAGCGGGCCTCGTAGAGCGCATCGACGAGATGCACGAAACGCCGCGCCTCGTTGCGATTCTCTGGCCCGAGTTTCGGGATGCCGTCGAGGATCAGGGTGTGGAACCGCCGCGCCAGGGCCAGGTAGTCGGCGGCGCCGAGCGCCCGGGCGCAGAGATCCTCGAAGCTGGCGAAGGCGACGCCCGACGCCGCCCGCGGGATCGCCAGCTTGCGGCCCTGTACCTCGACTTCGACCGGCTCTCCGTCGGCGCCATCTGTGAGGTCGCGGAAATCGCGCTCCAGTTCGGCGGTCGCCGCCGCGCCGGTCGGCGAATGGTAGACCGGCCGCCCGAGGATGCGCCCCAGCCGGTGATCGGCGCCGGCATCCATCTCCCTCACCGTCATGTTGCCCTTCAGCACCTCGATGGAGGGCAGGAAGCGGTCGCGCTGGAGGCCGTCCTTGTAGAGATTGTCCGGCTT
>JAVKCR010000065.1:0-3353 GCA_040222645.1 Rhodospirillales bacterium | reverse complement strand
GCTGGCGGACGACCCGACCGCCTCGCTCGACGCGGCGAACGCGGCGGAGGCGATGCGGCTGCTCACCTCGACCGCCGCCGAACTCGGCTGCTGCGTCATCCTCGTCACCCACGACGAGAAGCTCGCCGCCGATACCGGTTTCGATCCGGTCTTCTGCCGGCCCGGATCGGATGCGGCGGCAAGCAGCCTTGAGCGAGCCTGAACCATGCGCGCCGCCTTCCTGCTGTTCCGCCTCGCAATCGCCGACCTGCTCCACGACCGGCTGGTCTCGCTCTGCCAGATCATCATGGCCGCCGCCGTGGTGGCGCCGCTGCTGCTGCTCTTCGCGCTGAAGCACGGTGTCGCGACCACCCTGCTCAGCGAGCTGCGCGCCAACCCGGAGACGCTGCGTATCCGTCCAGTCGGCACCTACCGGCTTGGCGAGGCGTTCTTCAAGGACCTCGCAGCCCGGTCCGAGACCGCCTTCGTCACGCCGACCACGCGCGCCATCGCGACCCAGATCTATCTCGGTCTCGACCGCGGCCCCGAGGGTCGGCGCCCGACCATGTTCGATTTCCAGATGCTGCCGTCCGGAGATGGCGACCCGATCGGCGACGGCAAGTCGCTGGCGCCGTCGCGCCACGCCGTCTCGCTCTCGGCGCGGGCGGCCTGGCAATTGCAGGCGGTCGATGGCGACATTCTCCGTGGCATCATCGAGCGCAACCGCAACGGCCGGCCGGAACCGGTGACGATCGAGCTGCATGAGCTGAAGGTGCTGCCGGAACATATGGACCTCTCCGCCACCGTGTACGTGCATCCCGACCTGCTGATTGCCGCGGAGCGTTACCGCGACGGCTTCGCCGTGCCCATGTTCGGCTGGGAGGGGGACCGGGACTGGGCGCCGATGGATACTTTCGCCAGCTTCCGGCTCTATGCCCGCGACCTGGAGGATGTGGCCGATCTCGCCGATTTCGCCCGCGCCAATGGCATCGAGGTTCGCACCGACGCCGACCGCATCGCCGGCATCCTGGCGCTCGACCGCAACCTGAATGCGCTGTTCATCATCATCGGCGCCATCGCCGCAGCCGGGCTGGGCGGCGCGCTGATGGCGAACATGGTGGCCGGCGTGGAGCGCAAGCGGCGCGCGCTGGCCGTGCTCGGGCTGCTCGGATTCCGGCGCGGCGCGCTTGCCGCCTTCCCGATGTGGCAGGCCGGACTGCTCGCCGGGGCGGGCTTCCTGCTGTCGCTGGTGCTCTACGGCGCCGGGGCGGCGGCGGTGCAACAGCATTTCGCGCCGGTGCTGCGCGATGGACAGGTCGCGCTGGCGCTGGAAAACTGGCATTTTGCCGTGGCCGCGATCCTGACCCTGCTGCTCGCGGCGCCGCCGGCGCTGGTCACCGGCTTCAAGGCAGCGGGAACCGAACCGTCGGAGGCCTTGCGTGAGATCTGACCTGCGAACCGCCTTGCGCCTCGCGCTGCTGGCCACCGCCCTGCTGGCGCCGGCCACGGTCGCCGCCGCCGCGCCGGAGATCACCTGGCGCGACCGATACTACAATCCGAAGCCGCTGGACGGGGACCTGGTGCTGCCGATGCCCTGCGGCGGGGCGATGGTTTTCCGCGAGATCGTCGTGCCGGCGGAAAAGCTGCTCGGCGACCGCAAGCTGGTGCTCGGCGGCAACGACGACCGTTTCGCCTATGCCGAAAGCAGCCGCGCCGACCATATCGCGGGCGCCTTCCCGTCGAGAACGGCGGATGGCGGACGTGTCTACTACATCGGCAAGTACGAGGTCACCGACGACCAGTTCGCGGCGCTCGCGCCCGGCGGCAAATGCCCGCGCGCCTCGAATATCGGCCGGCTGGCGAAGACCTCGGTGAGCTGGATCGAAAGCATGGATTTCGCCAGCCGCTACACCGAGTGGCTCTATGCCAACGCCAGGGCGCAATTGCCGGCGGTCGACAATGTCGCCGGCTTCCTGCGCCTGCCGACGGAGACCGAATGGGAATTCGCCGCCCGCGGCGGGGCGGCGGTCAGCGAGAGCGAGTTCGTCGCCACGCTCTACCCGATGGACGGGCCGATGACCGACTATGTCTGGTACGGTGCGCCGGAATCCTCCGACTTCAAGCGGCAGGCGGCAGGCCTCCTCAAACCGAACCCGGCCGGGCTGTTCGACATCCTCGGCAACGCGGCGGAGATGGTGCTCGACCCCTACCGGCTCAACAAGGTCTCGCGGCTGCATGGCCAGACCGGCGGGGTGACCGTGCGCGGCGGCGATTTCTTCACCCCGCGCGACGCCATCCGCACCGCCCAGCGCCAGGAAATGAACCCGTTCGACGAAAAGGGCCCGCGCCGGTTGGAGACCGTCGGTTTCCGCCTCGCGATTTCGGCGCCCGTGGTGACCTCGAAGGAAAAGCTCGAGACCATCCAGTCGGAATGGGAAAAGCTGCCGGAAGTCGAAAGCGCGCTGACCGGCGTTGACCGGCTCGACGACCCGCTTGAGGAAATGGCGGTGCTGATCGACGCCACCCGCGACCCGGCCTTCAAGGAACGTCTGAAGGACCTGCGCACCGTGATGCGGGCCAACATCGCCACCCGCAACGAGCAGCGCAACCGGGCGGCACGGAACCTCCTCCGCTTCGGCGTGATTCTCGCGCAGCGCATTCTCGATGCCGAACGCATCCGCTTCGGCCGGTCGCGGATATTCGAGATCATCAAGCCGCAGTACAAGCCGACCGACAAGACCTACCAGGATTCCGAGAACAACCTGAAAGAAGCGGAAGCCGTGCTCGAAACCACGGCCCGTCACTACAGGGACACGATCGTCGAGCTTATTCGCGACTATCCAGCCGGAATCGTCGACAGCCAGGGCAAGGTGCTGAACGAGGAACTGAGCGCCCAGGGCATGCAGGCGCTCGGTCCGGTGCTCGAGACTTTCCGGGATCACGTCGAAAGATTCCGCAAGAGTGGAAAACTTCCTTCATCTGAAATCGTCAGTGAGCTAAAGTGACGATGGAGACCTGCGAGAGAGGGCTTGATCATGATCCTTGGTAAATTGCGGAACGGCGGCCGGAGCATCGCACTGGTGACGGCTCTGGCGCTCGGCGCCTGCCAGACCATCGGCGGTCCGCCGCTGACCGCAGACGAGGAACTGCTGCGTACGCAGTCCGACAGCTTCGTCGCCGAGAACGTCGCCGGCGGCGCCGCTGCGGGTGCGGTGGTCGGCTGCCTGATCCTCGGCATCCTGTCGGTCGCGGCCAAGGACCTCGGCACGGGCAAGGAGCAAACCGTCACGATCGAGCAGTCGAGCGGCCTGTCCGACGACGAGATCGAGCGCATGAAGAAGGACGGCGAGGCCCACGCGGCGGAGGACAAGAAG
>JAVKCR010000064.1:0-9144 GCA_040222645.1 Rhodospirillales bacterium | reverse complement strand
TGCTGCGCAAGGCCGCAGCTCGAACCGTCCCCGACCTCTGGGAGGCCATCGCTGACGCCATCGACCAATTCACACCAGACGAATGCGCCAACTACTTCATCAATACCGGGTATGAACCAGAATGATCGGAAAACGCTCTAGCAGGAGGATGACACCCACAAGTTCCTTGCTTCGATTGAATAGCGGCGCGGCAAGCAGATTGCCCGGTGGCTCGTCCATCTTGGATATCGCGTCGGAAATACCCAGCCATTCGATCTCCTGCTCGGAGGCGGCCGAACCCTCGGCAAACTCGTCGGCAATCGACCTGATCAGCACGCTCTCCGGACCCGTCAGGGCGACTTTCGGCAGGTCGGTCTCAAGGGGCCGCCGAAGATCGAGCCGCTGCGCATGCGGGACCAGGTACAGGCCGTCCTCGCTGGTGAGGTACAGGATTCCGGCCTCGGTCTTCGTGGTCGCGATGATCTCGTCGAGCAGGCTTACCAGCAACTTGTCGAGATCTTCCTCACCCGCGATCGCCGTGGAGATATCGAGGAACTTGCGGATCGTCTCCTTCATGCTGTCGATGGCTTCGGAGAGTTCGTCGATCTCGACGATATGGGTCGGTTCCGGCTCGGATGCCGAGAAATCGAAACGACGCACCGACTGGACATCCCGGGCCAGCATGACGAGGGGCTTGGCGATATGACCGGCGACGAAAATGGTGATCAGGATGCTGATCAGCAGAACCGATCCGATGATCACCGCAGCCCGGTAAGCGGCATCGTTGACTTCCGCAAAAAGGTCGCTGTCGGAAACCGCCATCAGCAGTCGATAGGCACTCGATCCCTCGACGCTGACCGGCACCACCAGGCCACGATAGGGCTTGCCGTCCACATCGAACGTGAAGATCGCCTGATTTGCGGCGCCGTCGGACGCAAGCAAGGTTTGCAGAACCTTATTCTCGGGAGACGTGATGTCCGACAATATCAGTTTTCCCGGGTTTTCGGGATCGGCCTTCGCCAGCCGCGAGGGGTCGGCATGGGCGATGAGCTGGTCGCTGTCGTCGATCAACGCAATATCAGTGCCCGGCACCGGCAGCAGACTGGAAAGCCATTCGCTCAGGGCATTCAGCGTGATGTCGATACCGGCTACGGCTTCTCCACGGTTCCCCCTGGCGAGCGTTGTCCCGACCTCCTTGGTGGTGAAGAAGATATAGGGAGCCGTCTTGACCTGCTGCCCGCTGCGGTAGGCCTGCTGGAACCATGGTCTCCGGCGGGGGTCGTAGTTGGAGTAATTTTCAACAGAGCGGCGGACGATCTCGCGGAAGCGCTGATCATAGAATATGAACACTCCCTCGTCGAAAGGTCCCCCCTCCCGTTCCACTGCCTGTACCAAGTAGCGCGTGCCGGGTGGCGCCTCGAAACGCTTCAGAGAATCGTCGGTGTTCAACAGGCGCATCAGCAGGAAGTCGCCATCGGGATAACCGACGAATACCGATGAGAGGGTCGGATTTAGTTCCAGGTACCGCGCCAGCCTGCGCCGGTATCCGAGCCGATCTGCCAGTGTCGTCGCCGTCATGACCGGGTTGCGGCTGACCAGTTCCACCGCCAGTTCTGCCGGCCTGAAAATGTCGCTGACCTTCACCGTGATCGCCTTGTTGGCGGCGGTAAACGCCTTCTCTGCCGAGTCGAGTTGATTTTGGCGGTTTTCGATGTACTGAACGACACCGAGCGTCACACCGACCGTGACAACCAGTGATACGAAAACCACGGAAAGATGAAAGGCAATCCGCTTGCTGCGCCGTTTCACTGCGGGGTCTCCCACCTGACGCCCGCAAAGAGGAACAGGTGGCTGAAGACGGGAATCATGCTGTCCTCCCGGTCAGTTCGCAGCGCCAGGCACGCCCACGCATGCCTTCGTCACGGTGTTGTAGGTCCCGCAGGATACAGGAGGTCGCCAGTCGGCGATGATGTCCGAGGATTCGGGCAGATATTCCGACCAGGCATCGGCCGGCATTTGTTCCGGACTTTGCCATACGACCGTGAACTGCCCTTCGATGCTGATCTCGCCGATCATTGCGGGCCTGGTGATGTGATGGTTAGGCAACATCTCCGCCATCCCCCCGGTCAGATTGGGGACCTTGATGCCGATCATCGCGTCGATTACCTTGTCGACATCGAATGTTCCCGTCTTGCGTACCGCCTCGACCCACATGTTGAAGCCGATGTAGTGAGCCTCCATCGGGTCGTTGGCCACCCGGTAGTCATCGCCGATGAATGATCGCCATTGCCTGAGGAACTCGCGGTTCGCCGGATCATCCACGGACTGGAAATAGCCCCATGAAGCGAGATGACCCTCGATTCCCGAGGCATCCACGCCGGCAAGCTCTTCTTCGCCGACACTGAATGCGACGACAGGTATGTCGGCAGCGTCTATGCCCTGGTTGGCCAGTTCACGATAGAAACCCAGATTGTCGTCGCCATTGATCGTCGAGATGACGCCTGCGCGCGCGCCCTGCCTGCCGAATATCTTGATTTCGTTTACCAATTCAGTCCATCCCCCGAAATTGAATGGAATGAAACGCATCTCGATATCTTCCTCGGCGACCGCGTTTGCGGTCAGATAGGCCTTCAATATCCTGTTCGTGACCTGCGGATAGACATAGTCGCTTCCGACCAGGAACCACTTCCGCACGCCATCCACATGCATCAGGTAATCGACAGCAGGCATCGCCTGCTGGTTCGGCACCGCCCCGGTATAGAACACATTGCGCTCGCTTTCCTGGCCTTCATACTGGACCGGGTAAAATAGCAACCCGTTCATCTCCTTGAGGACGGGAAGCATTGCCTTGCGCGAAGAAGAGGTCCAGCCGCCGAAAACGGCGGCGACTTCTTGTTCCGCGAGAAGCTGTCTGAGTTTGACGGCAAATGCTTCAGGGTCGGATGCCGGGTCGAGAACCACAGGTTCGATCTGCTTGCCCAGCAGTCCGCCCTTCCTGTTCTGCCCGTCGATGAGCATCATCATCACATCGCGCAGGGAGGTTTCGCTGATCGCCAGCGGCCCCGTCAGCGAGTGCAGGACGCCGATCTTGACGACATCGTCGGCAAGAACTGGTCGCGACCCTTTCAGTCCGTCAGGCTGGACTGAAAGGAGGAATGCCAGCGCAAATGCAAAGATAGCCACTCTGAACATAGTTCATGCCCCGAACACCCCTGCCCTCACCCTTGCCTTAAGCTTCAGATTCGAGGTGGCACAACTAGAAATAATGAGTGGTAAGTACAAACATCTAATATCAATAGTTGAAAATAAATTTGTTGCTGCTATTCTAGAGCCTACTGGTCCGAATCGCTTTCCAGACCGTCGCCGAGAAGGTCGAACTGGGGTGTTTCCCGTCGCGGCGCGGACAGGCCGAGATGGCGGTAGCCGGCATCCGCCACTATGCGCCCGCGCGGCGTGCGCATCACGAAACCCTGCTGGATCAGGAAGGGTTCAATGACATCCTCGATGGTATCGCGCTGTTCGGAAAGCGCCGCCGCGATGGTGTCGACGCCGACCGGACCGCCGCTGTAATTCACGATGATGCAGTCGAGATAGCGCCGGTCCATTGAATCGAGCCCGCGGGCATCGACCTCGAGCCGGTTGAGCGCCGCATCGGCCTTCTCAGCATCGACAGATCCCGTGCCGTCGACCGCCGCGAAATCACGCACCCGGCGCAGCAGGCGGCCGGCAACGCGCGGGGTTCCGCGGGACCGCCGCGCGATTTCCATCGCGCCATCCTCGCGCAGGTCGAAACCGAGCACGCGCGCGCCGCGGGCGACGATCTTCTGCAGGTCCTCCGGCGAATAGAACTCGAGCCGCAGCGGAATGCCGAAGCGTTCGCGCAGCGGCGTCGTCAGCAGGCCGGACCGCGTCGTCGCACCGACGAGGGTGAACGGCTGCAACTCGATCCGGACCGACCGCGCCGCCGGGCCTTCCCCGATGATGAGATCGAGCTGAAAGTCTTCCATGGCGGAATACAACACCTCCTCGATGGCCGGATTCAGGCGATGAATCTCGTCCACGAAGAGCACGTCACGCGCCTCGAGATTTGTCAGCAGGGCCGCCATGTCGCCGGTCTTGGCGATCACCGGGCCGGAGGTCGCCCGGAAGTTCACCCCGAGTTCCCGCGCCACGATCTGGGCGAGTGTCGTCTTGCCGAGTCCCGGCGGGCCATGGAAGAGCACGTGGTCCATCGCCTCACCGCGCCCGCGGGCGGCCTCGACGAAAACCTTCAGGTTCTCCCGGAGCTGGGGCTGCCCGATGAAATCCACGAGTTGCAGCGGACGCAGCGAGGAATCGAGATCCTCCGACTGCACGTCACTGCCGACCAGCCTCTCCTCGTTCACTTGCTAAGCTCCCGCAGCGCACCGCGGATCAGTTCCTGAACCCCGGCGGCGGCCGGGTCGGCCGCCTGCGACATCACGGTGGAGACGGCACGCATCGCGTCGGCGCGCCGATAGCCGAGATTGACCAGCGCCGAGAGCGCGTCTTCCGCCGCCGAGCTGTTCACCGCCGGTCCCTTGCCGCCGGCCGTTGCCGCCTGCGGCGCCAGCGCGAAATCGATGCCGCCGATCTTGTCCTTCAGTTCGCCGATCAGGCGCCCCGCGAGTTTCGGTCCGACGCCGGCGACCGGTTTGAAGGCGGCTATGTCGCCGGCCGCGATGGCATGGACGAGTTCGTCCGCGCCGAGGGCCGACTGGATGGCCAGCGCCACCTTCTGACCGACGCCCTGGACCCCGCAGAGCCGGCGGAACCAGTCGCGCTCGACCGGACTCAGGAAGCCGAAAAGATGGATGCGGTCCTCGCGCACCACGGTCTCGACCGCCAGCGTCACCTGCTCGCCGGTCGGCGGCAGGTTGCCCAGCGTGCGTGTCGAGCAGAACACCTGGTAGCCGACGCCGCCGACATCGACCACCGCATGATCCTCGGTGATGAAGGCAAGGATGCCGCGCAGCTGGGCGATCATCGCACTGCCACCGCATAACCCGGCGCGGTGCGGTGGTGGGCGTGGCAGATCGCCACCGCCAGCGCATCCGCCGCGTCGGCGCTTTCCATCGCCGCGCCCGGCAACAGGGTCGAGACCATCATCTGGATCTGCGCCTTGTCTGCATGACCGACGCCGACCACCGACTTCTTGACCAGGTTGGCGGCATATTCGGCAATCACCAGACCGGCCAGCGCCGGGGCCAGCAGCACCACGCCGCGCGCCTGCCCGAGCTTCAGGGTCGAAGACGGGTTCTTGTTCACGAAGGTCTCCTCGACCGCCGCCTCGTGGGGCTGATAGAGATCGAGAACATCGCGCAGCCCCTCATGCAACTGACGCAGCCGTTCCGCCATGGCGAGTGCACCGTTGGTCCGGATGACCCCGTCCGCCACATGCCGGAGCCGGTTGCCGGAAACGTCGATCACGCCCCAGCCGGTATTCTGCAATCCCGGGTCGAGTCCGATCAGGCGCCTGGCGTTTTCCATCCCGGATCAGGCGCTGAGCTGCGCCAGGACATCCTCGTCCATGTCGTAGTTCGCGGCGACGAACTGGACATCGTCATTGTCGTCGAGCACGTCGAGCAGCTTCATCAGCGTCTCGCCCTTTTCCGCATCGACAGCGATCAGCGTCTGCGGCCGCCAGGACAGCCGGGCGCTTTCCGCCTCGCCGAACTGCTGTTCGAGCGCATCGCGCACGACGTTGAACTCGGTGACCTCGCAGATCACCGTATGTCCCTCGTCGGAGCTTTCGACATCGCTGGCCCCGGCTTCGAGCGCCCCCTCGAACATCGTCTCGGCGGTCGCCGCATCCGCGAGATAGCTGATTTCGCCGACCCGGTCGAACATGAAGCTGACCGAATTGGTCTCGCCCAGGCTGCCGCCATACTTGTTGAACGCGGCCCGGACTTCCGAGGCGGTGCGATTGCGGTTGTCGGTCAGCGCATCGACGATGACCGCGATGCCGCCGGGACCGTATCCCTCGTAGCGCACTTCCTCGTAGTTGGCGTCGTCACCGCCGCCCATGCCCTTCTTGACGGCGCGTTCGATGTTGTCCTTCGGCATGTTGTTCGAGCGCGCGGTGACCATGGCCGACCGCAACCGGGGATTGGAGGACGGATCGTCGCCGCCCAGCTTGGCCGCCACGGTGATTTCCCGCGCCAGCTTGGCGAACAATCTGGCGCGCTTCTTGTCCTGCGCGCCCTTGCGAAACATGATGTTCTTGAATTGTGAATGGCCAGCCATAGCGCCTCGCCCTGCGTCCTTTCAGTCCCGGTGACGGTATCCTGTAGGGCAGCGCCCGCAACAACCGGGAAACCGGTTCCTGCAGGGTAAACTGCCGCCTCTGCGTTCAGGATATCGAAGGCGAGTTGAGTGGCAAGATCGGCGGAATAAAGCAATGTTTTTCTGATGTTCCGTCAGATCATACTTCATTGAGGCATCCGGATTCGGCGAATCCGGAAGGCCCGATGCCCCGGCCATCAGCCGCCCGGCATCGCCTGGCGCAAGATGCCGCCAAGGCGGATCGGCTCGATGCCGGTGGCGAGCCCCGTGCGGTCGTCGATATCCGCCACCACGCCGCATATCGTGGCCGGCCCTTCCGCCGGCGAGAGGCGTTCGCCCGGCACCTTGCGGACGAAGCGGTCGATGGCCGGCTGCTTGTTCATGCCGATGACGGATTCGTAGTCACCGCACATCCCGAGATCGGTCTGGTAGGCGGTGCCGTTCGGCAGGATGCGCGCATCCGCTGTCGGTACATGTACATGGGTGCCGATGACCAGGCTGACATGGCCGTCGATGAAATTGGCCATCGCCTGCTTCTCGCTGGTCGCCTCGCCATGGACGTCGACCAGGATGGCGTCGACATGGTCGCCGAGCGCGAGAACCTCGAGCTGCCCCGCGAGCCAGGCGAAGGGATCGTCGAGCGGATCCATGAACAGCCGGCACATGACGTTGAAGACGGCGATCCGCTGGCCGGCGGGCGTCACGTAGACCGAGCCGCCACGCCCCGGCGTGCCGGCCGGGAAATTGCCGGGCCGCAGCAGGCGCACGTCGCTGTCGATATAGCCGATGACCTCGCGCTGGTCCCAGATATGGTTGCCGGTGGTGATGCAATCGACACCGGCATCGTAGAGCTGGTTGCAGATCTTCTCGTTGATGCCGAAGCCGTGCGCCGCGTTCTCGCCGTTGACGACGACGAAATCGAGGCCGAACCGGTCGCGCAGGCCGGGCACTTCATCGCAGACCGCCTCGCGGCCCGACCGCCCCACCACGTCGCCCAGCATCATCACCCGCATCGAACTGCTCCTGTTTCGTAAAGCGCCGCCTCGGTCGCCACCATATCGAGTTTCTGGTCGAATGCCTCGATCGGCACTTCGTCCATCCGTTGCACCTCGAAGGCGAGGCCGATGGCCAATACCCTGCCGCCGGCCCTCAGGTCTTCCAGGGTCCGGTCATAGAACCCGCCGCCATAGCCCAGCCGGTAGCCGAGCCGGGGGAAGGGCAGCATCGGCGCCAGGACCATGTCCGGCGGCATCCGCACGGTAGCGGGTGACGGGTCCGACGTGCCGACCGGTCCCGGCCCCAGGCCGTCCGCAGCGGTGAATTCATGGAAATCCAGCGGCTTGCCGGCACCCGTGAGACGCGGCAGGCAGGCGCGCCAGCCGGCCGCCATCATGAGGTCCACCAGCGGACGGGGGTCGAGTTCCGAGCGCATCGGCCAGTAGAAGGAGACAATCCCGGCCGGCATGCCGGAAAGGGTCCCGGCCAGCCGCGCGGTACAGGCCTGCGACTTTTCCTGCCGTTCAACCGGCGTCAGGGCGTCCCGGAGTGCCACGGCGCGCTCCCTCAACCCTTTCTTGGTTGCGGCAATGTCCATGAATCTCCGGCGTCGGGAAGGGAAACGAAGGCGAAGCCACCACTGCCGTCGGCGTTTTGTATTCTCTGTGGCCCTGTTTACCAGGTGGGCGCCATATTCACGGACCACGGTCCGCGAAGGGACAGCTCCCTATAGAGAATCATTGGCCCCAGGAATATCGGTTGCCTAACGCACAGGGCAGCCTCACCCCAGCAACTTAGGAGCGCGCGAGGGATTCCGCAATGCCGTCGATGCGGTCGGCGATGGCGTTGAGCTGGGCCGCCAGCGCTTCCTGCTCGCGGGCCTTGCGGGCGGGGCTGTCGGCGCCCTTGGCTTCCGCCGCCTCCAGCCTCGAATAGGCATCCGACATCTCGTCGGCGATCAGCAGCGACGCCATGACCAGCAGCCGGGCATCGCCGATCTGGCCCACCGAGGCGATGAGCTCGGCGATCCGCTTGTCGATGTAGCCGCCGAGCCGCTTCAGATGCGCTTCCTGGCCGTCGTCGCAGGCGATCTGGTAGACCCGGCCGTTGATGGTGACATTGACGCTCGCCATGATCAGGACGCCAGCAGCTTCTCGAGCCGGCCGATGGTCGCGGCAAGCCGTTCGCCGGCCTCGCGATGACGGTCGGCGAGCGCGTCGCGCTCCGATTGCAGGTCGTGAATCCGCGCCTCGAGCGCACCGCTCTCGCCGGACGCCGCCGCTTTCGAGACGGCAGCGGCCTCGAGCCGGTCGAGCGCTGCATTGATCCGCGCCATCGCGATGGTGACGGCGTCCACGGGTTTCTTAGGAAATTCCTTCACTTGACCCACCAAATTTGAAGTGCCGTGAGAATAGGAACCGCTACACAGGGCGTCAACCTGCGACAAGCCGCAGGAAGCCGCGGGTTTCAGTTGACTGACCGGGACCATTGCCTAATGTGCGCCAGCCCGCGCCTGTCCTGCGCGCGGGGACCATGATGCTGAGGTCAGCACCGCTCAAAACCGGCTAATTTCAGGAGGAAATCAGAATGGCTGTACGGGTCGCAATCAACGGATTTGGACGAATCGGACGGCTTGCCCTGCGCGCCGCCATTGAATCGGGCCGCGACGACATCGAGTTCGTCGCGATCAACGACCTCGGTTCGGTGGAGATGAACGCGCATCTTCTGAAATACGATTCGGTCCACGGCCCGTTCCCGGAAAAGATCGAGGTCGAGGAATCCGGCTTCAAGATTGGCAAGCACTCGATCAAGGTGTTCGCCGAACGCGACCCGAAGACGCTGCCCTGGGGCGACCTGAACATCGAC
>JAVKCR010000063.1:0-9769 GCA_040222645.1 Rhodospirillales bacterium | reverse complement strand
TCGACCTTGCCGCCCAGCAGGAACGGCACCATTTCGCCGCCGCCCTTGGTCGGGATCGCGGTCCAGTCGACGCCTTCCTTCTTGCCGATATAATTTATGAAGGCGCGCGACAGCGCGTTCTGGTCGGCGAAGTTCATGCCGGGATTCTGCTTCGCGTGGGCGATCAGTTCCTTGTAGTTGGTGTAAGGCGCGCCGGCCTTCGAGATCAGCGCCTGCTGGTACTCGGTGATCGAGGCGATCCAGGTGAAGCTGTCGGGCTGGTATTCCACGTCCTGGGTCATCGGCGGCCAGACCAGCGCGGAAGCCGCGGCAAACAGGATCGTGTAGCCGTCCGGGGCCGACTTGGCGACGAAAGTGGCGCCGACCGCGCCGCCGCCACCCGGTTTCACCGAGACGATCACCGGCTGGCCGAGTTCTTCCTGCAGCGCCTTGGCGTAGACCCGCGCCATGGTTTCCGTGCTGCCGCCCGCAGCATAGGGCACCACCAGCGTCACCGGCTTTTCCGGCCATGCGGCCATCGCCTGACCCGCGGTGAAAGCGATCGCGAGCGCACCAGCCAGTCCCATCACGACCCTGCGGCCGAAGTTGAATGTCGTCGTCATGTCTGAAATCCCCCTGTTCTGGATGCCTGCGGGCCCACACGCACCTCCCGGGCCCTCGACAAATGCTATAGTGTTTTAATTTTTACCGCAATGGAATCGATTACAGAAAATAAATTTATCTGATTCAATGAGTTAAGAGAGTTTGAGCGTGATCTAATGTGAACAGAGATACCAAATTCTATCGACAGGAAGCGGCAATCCGAATAACTATGCAGCAAATATCACAGGGGAAACTCCATGAACGATAAAGTCGTCGCAACCCGCCTGATGGGCGATGCCTGGCCGTCGGCGCAACCGGCCGAAGACCCGGTCCTGTTCGGCCATGTCGACCTGCAACCGCGCGGCGCCTTCGAGGCGCGCAGCCTGCAGACCTTCAAGCTGGTCTACACGGTCGGCCGTTACGGCATCGACGATACCGGCGGCATCCGCGTCGTCTTCCGCTTCATGGGCGACCAGGGCGACCTGCAGACGACGAACCCCTCGGCCTACAATTACGTCACCGCGACCTCGAGCGCGGCCGGGTCGCGCATCTCGCTGTCCTACGGCAAGACCGCCGGCCAGCGCCCGTGGTTCCGCGCGCTGACCGCCCATCTGCATGGCGGCTACCTGCGCGAGGGCGACACCATCACCATCGTCTTCGGCGACACCTCGAAGGGCTCGCCCGGCATGCAGATGCAGACCTTCGTGGAGAGCGGGTTCGAGTTCAAGGTGCTGGCCGACGTCTGCGCCACCGGCCATTACGTACCGCTGCCGGAGACACCCTACGTCTCCATCGTCCCCGGCCCGGCCCATGCCTGGCGCGCGGTGCTTCCCTCGCTTCGCCGGCCGGGCGAGCCGTTCCGCCTCGGTCTCAAGGCAGAGGACAGCTGGGGCAACCCGACCGATCTCGTCGCGGCCGACCTGCGCTTCGAGACCTCGATGAAGGTCAACAACCTGCCCGCCACCTTCTCCTACCCGAAGGGCGAGAAGTCCGTCGTGCTCGACGACCTGACCACCGACGGCGAAGGCACGCTCCGCATCAAGGTCTTCGAGGGCGACAGGCTGCTGGCGGAAGCCGGCCCGCTGCTGGTCCGCGCCGGCGAGGTCTCCGGCTACTGGGGCGACCTGCACGGCCAGAGCGGCGAATCCATCGGCGTCACCACGGCCCGGCAATATTTCGATTTCGGCCGCAACAAGTCATTCCTCGACGTCACCGGTCACCAGGCCAACGATTTCCAGGTCAACAACGCCTTCTGGGAATATCTCAACGAACTGACCGCCGAGTACCACGAGGACAACCGCTTCGTCGTCTTCCCGGGCTACGAATGGTCCGGCAACACGGCGGTCGGCGGCGACCGCAACGTGTTCTTCCGCCACGAGGGCCGGCAGATTCACCGCTCCTCCCACGCGCTGGTCGTCGACCGCTCGGACATCCACACCGATTCCCCGACCGCCGAACAATTGTTCAAGGATCTCGAAGGCGAGGATTGTTGTGTATATGCACATGTCGGCGGACGCTACGCCGACATCACCCAGGCGCATGACCCGAAACTCGAGACCGCGATGGAGATCCATTCCGCCTGGGGCACCTTCGAATGGCTGCTGACCGACGGCTTCCCGCTCGGCCACCGCTCCGGCGTGGTCTGCAACAGTGACGGCCACAAGGGCCGGCCAGGCGCGAGCTATCCCGGCGCCGCGAGCTTCGGCGCCTATGGCGGCCTGACCTGCTTCATCACCGGCGACCTCACCCGCGACGGCATCTTCGAATGCCTGCGCCGGCGCCACCATTACGGCACCACCGGCTGCCGCATGCATATGGATGTGACCGCGAGCTTCGAGGGCGGAGGCACCCTGTTCGAACGCGACCCCAACGCCTTCGACAACCCGGTGACCCACGAGGTCGACAGCGTGATGATGGGCGACATCGTCCAGACCTCGGCCACCAGCGCCGATCTGAAACTCCATGTCTGCGCCCATGCACCGATCGACCGGATCGAGGTGCGCAACGGCACCGAGGTGATCGAAACGCTCCGCCCCTACGGCAAGGCCGAACTCGGTTCACGCATCCGCGTGATCTGGTCGGGCGCGGAATATCGCGGCCGCGGCCGGCAGACGAACTGGATCGGGCGCGCCCGGTTCGACGGCTGTGAGATCCGCGACATCGCCAAGATCAACGCCTGGAATCACGAACGGCTGCTGGAGCAGCGCGGCGGCTACACCGTCGAGTTCAATGCCATGACCACGGGCAATTTCGGCGGTTTCGACGCCTGGGTCGACGAGGCCGCGGACGGAATCATCGATATCGCCTGCAATCACGGGTCGACCCGGCTCGCGCTGAAGGATGTGGGCATCGACCACGCGATCCTCGACGCCGGCGGGCTGGAACGGAAGATCAGCGTCTACCGGCTGCCGGAAGAAAACCCGCACCGGGAGATCACAGCGACCGTTTCCATTCCATTGAAGGCGAAAGGCGACAACCCGCTCTGGATCAGCGTCTATACCGAAGACGGCTTCCAGGCATGGTCGAGCCCGGTCTTCGCCTTCCGCTGAAAATCCTCAATGGGGCAGCTCGGCCTTCGGGTCGAGCAGCCTGTCCCAGATCCAGCGCGCATCCTCAAGCCGGCGGTTGACCGGCAGCCTGACCGGCGGCACCGCCGTGATCGTCGGACCGTCCCGTTTGCCGATCTCGAAGGTGAACACGTAGTCCGGGTGCAACCCCATGCGAAGGTCGGACACAAGAACCGCGCCGTCCTTCTCATGGACGTAGAACAGGCCGTGGGTGAACTCGGCCACCTTCGAGACGGCGAAGCGGTCCGGCATCCGGTCGATCAGCTCCAGTCCCTGCGAAACCCGGAAGATGCGGTCGTCCGGTTCCCGGTCGAGCAGGGAGGAATAGACGGTCAGCACCTCGCCTTCCGGCGTGATCGCGATGGTGCGCCAGACCAGCGAGTTGAAGGGCAGGGGCTGGGTTTCGGTCAGCACGGCGGATTCGCCGGCGGCAGCGATCGTCGCCGCAGCCCGCCCGGCCGCCAGATGCTGACCGGCGACGGTCCACCCCATGTAGAGCGTGCTCGAGATCACCGCGAAGCCGAACAGGCGCGACGAGAACCGTGTCCAGCGGCCGGCAAAAATCGCGTACAAGGCCGCAATCAGCAGCGGCAGCGTGTAGAAAGGGTCGATGATGAAGATGCTCGCCGCCCCGACCGGTTCGCTGGAGAACGGCCAGAAGATGCGCGTGCCGTAGGTCGTCATGGCATCGATCACCGCATGGGTGACCAGTACCAGCCAGACCGCCAGCCAGGTGCGGAACCGGTGATCCCGCAACCGCCGGTCGAGCAGCAGCAGGATTTCACCGATAACCGGGGCCAGCAGCGTATGGACGAGGAAAGCATGGCTCGGACCGCGATGGCCGATATAGGAATCGATCGGGTCCGCATAGGTCACGAGGACATCGAGATCGGGCAATGTGCCCATGATTCCGCCGAATATCATCGCTGTCCGGGGTCCGACCACCGGGCCGATGGCCAGCGCGGTAACGCCCGACCCCAGCACGAACTGCGTTACCGAATCCATTTCCACTCCATGGAATGTCTGACAAATTCCATATTGTCAGACAGGCAAACTCGAATAAAGATAATCAAGTAGTCCTGTTGACGGCCAAATTACATTATTCGCGCGGCAAATAACGCCAGATAAGGCAATTTGGTTAACGGCGGGGAAGCTGAGTGTTTTCCAGAATGGAAACTGCTCTTCGGGGAAGAGATTTTGGTCAGAAAGGACCCGCCATGCAGCCTACCGACATCCATGCACTCGTGTCGACAAGCGACCCGATATTTGCCCGCCTCATCAAGGTACTTCTCGAGGCGGCCGGCGTTACGGATGTCCAGGTCACCGTTTCCAGCATCCTGCCGACACGGCCGAAACGCACCGACGGCCCGGTAATCGTCTTCGCGGAATGGGATACCGAAACGCGCAATCGCGAGAAGGCCCCGATTGTCGGCGACCGGGTCGCCAACGACAACAACTACCCCGTCGTGCTGGTCGGGAGCGAACACAGCCTGACGGTCGTCAACGACGCCCGCGATGCGGGGGCGGCCGGGTATATTTCCGCGCCGGCAAACCTGCGGTCGATCCAGGCCTGGATTGCCGGAATGGTCGAAGGCTGCAAGGAAGTGATCGAGGTACCCGGTTATCGCGGGCCGGAACGCCGCCGGGAATTCGCCCCGGTGCCGACCCACATCGAACGACGGCTCGAAGAGCTTCGCGCCTCCTGAACCAACGGAATTCTGCGGCAAATAGCTTGCTCCCCGGCGGCTGTTCCCCATATTAGGGATGAAAATCGCCCCCCGGTCTGCCGGCACGTTCCATGGCGTCTGGCCGATGGTCCGAGTGACCGGCGATGGATTGCCGGCACCTGACTGAAGGCAGCTCACGATTCCTCAGATTCCCACCTTTCCGGCATGGAACGTCCGGCGCCTGCACTTGCCGGCGCTGCTGGCGGCCGCCGTGCTGTCGACGGCAAGCCTACCGGCCGTCGCCCAGGCGCCGGAAACCGCCTATTCCGCCGGCATCGAGAGCAGCGAGCCCCTGCCGGACGGTATCGAGGAACGCCTCGGCGAGACGGCCCTCACTTTTCGCCTGAAGGACAACCCGCCGCCGACCCGTGCCGGTCTCGACCGGCGCGCCGAGAGCGACATCGACCGCATGGTCAGCGTCATGCGCAGTGCCGGCTACTACGATTCATCGGTGTCCTACACGATCGCCGACCCGCCCGAAGGCCCGATCGAGATCACCTTCAAGGTCGAAGCCGGCCCTCCCTACCTGATCGCGGACATCCTGCTTGCCACCGACAATGAGGCGACACCGAAGCCCGTCGACGACCGGTTGCTGGACCGCCTCGGAATCACCGTCGGCGAAGTCGCCCGGGCCGAACGGGTGGTAGACGCGGAATCCCTGCTGGCGCGCAGCTTTCGCGAGGACGGCTACCCTTTCGCCGAAGTGACCGGCCGCAAGGCGCGCATCGACACCGCCGACAAGACCATGAACGTCACCTTCACCGTGAAGACCGGCGGCGAACAGCGTTTCGGGTCGACCGCCATTACCGGGCTGGTCAACGTCACCGAGAGTCATGTCCGCGACTTCATCCGCTGGCAGCCGGGCCAGCCCTACGACATCCGCCTCGCCGAGGATACCCAGCGTCGGCTGGAAGCGACCGGCCTGTTCGCCTCGGTAGCCGTGCAACCGGCAGGCGGCACGGCGCAGGCCGGCGAGGCCGACATGCGGATCAACCTCGCGGAGCGCGCCCACCGTTCCATCGGCTTCGGCGCCCGGTTCTCCACCGGCGAAGGTCTCGCCGGCAACATTTTCTGGGAACACCGGAACCTGTTCAACGAAGGCGAGAAGCTCCGGATATCGGCCGTGGGCTCGCTGCTTGAACGCGGGTTCTCGGCCAACTTCTCGGATCCGCTTGAACAGGATCCGCGACGCAACCTGGTTGTCGAGTCCGAGATAAAGTCGGTCCGGACAGACGCCTATGCCGACGACCACGGCGCCGTCTTCGCGGGTATCGAGCAGGCGCTTTCGGAGCGATGGACGGCCACAGCCGGGCCGACACTCGAATATTACGACATCAGGTCGTCCGAGAATTTCGACGGCGGCATCACGCTGGTCGGCCTGCGTGGCAATCTCGGCTATGACAGCACCGACAGCCGGCTGAACCCGACGGAAGGCGCGCGCCTGCGCTTCGGCGCCACGCCCTATACCTCCTTCGGCGCCAGCGACGCCAGTTTCCTGCTGGGTTCGATGGAGGCTTCCGCCTACCAGGCATTCGACGCGGATGGCGATTTCGTGATGGCGGCGCGCACCAGGCTTGCCGCGACCGCCGGGGCATCGCGTCGCGCCATTCCACCGTCGAAACGCTACTATGCGGGCGGCGGCGGCTCGGTCCGCGGCTACGAATTCCAGACCGTCGGTCCGCTCGACGAGGAAAACGAACCGGTCGGCGGACGCTCGGCCGCCGAAATCGGGCTCGAACTCCGGCTCCGCCTGACCGACACCATCGGCATCGTTCCCTTCGTCGAGGGCGGCAATGTCTATACCGATTCCGCTCCCGATCTCGCCAATCCCCATTTTCTCTGGGGCGCCGGACTCGGCCTGCGCTACTATACCGACTTCGGTCCGATCCGGTTTGATATCGCGACCCCGATCAACGAACGCGACGTGGTCGACAAGCCGGTCCAGTTCTACGTGAGTTTCGGACAGGCCTTCTGATGGGCGACGCGACCGACGAAACTACGGCTCCCGGGAAGCCCAGGCGCTTCCGCGGGCTGAAGATTGCTGCCGTCCTGCTCGCCGGCACCGTGATTGCCGGCTGGTTCCTGACGGCGACAGCGCCCGGTCTCGGCCTGCTGGCGCGCATCGCCGCTCCCATGCTCGAGTCCGCCGCCGGTCTCCGCATCGTCATCGACGCGCCGCAGGGGTCGCTCTGGTCCCGGTTCTCGGCCCGGGCGATATCGGTCAGCGGGCCGGGCGGACTGGCGCTCGACATCGCCTCGCCGGTTTTCGACTGGCGGCCGTTGCAATTGCTCTCCGGCAAGGTCGATATCGCCGAACTCGCCGCCGGCCGCATCGACATCGCGCTGCCGTCCGGGGAAGCGCCCGCGGCGGACCAGCCCGAACCCATCGGCCTGCCGGAACTCCCCGCCATCGCCATCCGCCTCGCCCGGCTCGACCTGCCGGATATCCGCTTCCGGATGCCAGAAGATCAGGACGACCTGCGGCTCGCCGCGACGGGCGGGCTGAACCACCGCGCCGACGGCGTCACCGAAGCCCGCCTCGATATCCGCCCGGTCGACGGCGGCAACGACGCCATCCGGCTCGATGCGGCGCTCGACGGCGCCGCGCAAACGCTGGCGCTCAAGGCGGAAGCGGCGTTGGAGAAAGACGGCGCCCTCGCCCGGATCGCCGGCCTCGACGGCCAGCTTACGGAAGCGCTGTCGCTGGCCGTCGATGGCGACGGCCCGCTCGACACGTGGCGCGGCCGCCTCGAATTTGCCTACGGCGACGTACTGCGCTGGCGGACCGGTTTTGCCGGCGCCATCGCCTCGACCCCGGTCATCGCGCTGGATGGCGAGATCGCGTTCACCGATCCGTCGATCTTCGGCCTGCCGTCTCAACTGGCCGGGCTGTACCGCAACCGGATGGAGATCGCGCTGTCGGAAGGCGGCAAGCTTGCGATCCGCCATCTCGATATCGGTCTGCCCGGCATGTTCGATCTCAGCGGTAGCGTCGGTTACGGTGCGGAAGGCGTGCTTTCCGGCAATCTCGACCTCACGGCATCCGGCGATCTGGCCGCCGCCTTCGATGCCGGCGCCGGCTTTGCCGAGATGTTCGTTTCCGTCGGCATCGGCGGCCTTATCGACCGCCCGGAGATCGAGGTCGCGGCCTCGGTCCGGGAACTGGATGTCCCCGATGTCCTGCGGGGTGACGCGATCCTGGACGGCAAGGCCGTGATGGCCGCCGACGGCAGGCTCTCCGCCAGTCTCTCCGCCGATCTCGCCTCTATCGCCTGGCGCGACGCCACCATCGGGCAGGTTCTCGGCGATACGGTGGCGGTCACGCTCTCCGCGGATGCCGCCGCACCCTATGAGCGGATAGGAATCGCCGATCTGCGGGTCGATGCCGGCGCCGTCGGCCTGCGCGGTTCCGGCGAGGCGGCGATGACCGGCGCATTGACCGGCATCGAGCTTGCCGCCACCATCGCCGACCTCTCCCGCCTCGAGCCCCTGACCGGCCAGCCGCTTCTCGGCAGCGCCACGCTCCGCTTGACCGGCATCACCGGCGATCCTGAGACCGGCTACGACAGCAGGCTCACCCTCACCGGAACGGATATCGGAACCGGCGATTCCGTGCTCGACCGGCTGCTCGGCAAATTCTCGCTGACATCCGGCCTGCGATTCACCGCCGGCAATCGCATCGAACTGCCCGACTTCAAGCTCGGCACGGCCGGCATCACCAGCAACGGCAGGATCGGCTACGACCTCTCGAACGGCGCCCTCACGGCCGCCCTCGGCGGCAGTATCGCCCGCGATGCATTGCCGACCCTGGACGGTATGACGCTGACCGGCGATCCCGCCTTCCGCATCGATCTTGCCGGACCCGCCGAAAAGCCGGCAGGAACGGTAGCGGTTGATCTCGCGGGCGCCGACGCCAGCGGCATCAAGATCGGCGCCTCCCGGCTCACCGCCCGCCTCGGCTGGCAGGACAGCGCCCCCCGGGTCGCGCTCGACCTCAAATCGGTCGTCGCCGGGCTCGATCTGCGGGCCGCGACGGATCTGCGGGCCGCCGGCGATCTCTCCTTTCGCAACATCCGGGTGGAACTGCCCGGCCTGACCCTGACCGGCGAGGCGACCTTGCCGGCACGGACGCTGCCGGCAACCGGCAACCTGAAGATCGCCATCGCCGACGCCCGCACGCTCGCCGGCCTTGCCGGCACCGACATCGCCCTCGGCGGCGCACTCGACGTCCGGCTCGGGGCCAGCGGCGACCGGCAGGACGCGGAAATCACCGGCTCGCTGGCCGATATCCGCCTGCCCGATGCCGGGCTCGGGATCGCCGCCGCCGATCTCCGGCTCATGCTCGCCGACCTCCTCGGCCGGCAGGGCATCGACGCCAGGCTGGATGCGCGGAAGATCGAGATCGCCGATGCCACTATCGAAAATCTGGCACTCACCGCGAACGGCGCGCCGGCGGCGCTCGACTGGCGGCTTGCCGGTGCCGGACGGGTTGCCGGCAAACCGGCGACGGCCGAATTCTCCGGCCGGGTCGCCCAATCCGGTGCGCAGGTCGACATGTCGGTCGCCGCCGGCAAGGTGTCGCTCGGCAAACTGGCGGCCGCCATCGCCGAGCCGGTGAAGATACGGATCGACAACGGCGCGCCGGTATCCGCCGGGGGCGCCGTCTCGCTCGCGGGCGGACGCATCAGCGCCGGCTACCGGACGTCGGGGGCGCGGGCCGGTCTCGATTTATCCGCCGACGGCATCGACCTCGCACCGCTGCTGGCCTTTGCCGGCCGCGACGGCATTGACGGCAGGGCGACCCTGTCGCTCGCTCTCGAAGAAAAGGCCGGGCGGACCGGCGGCACGATCCGCCTCGACCTCGACGGCCTGAAGACCCCGGCCCTGCCCCAA
>JAVKCR010000062.1:0-3061 GCA_040222645.1 Rhodospirillales bacterium | reverse complement strand
CAGGTCGACGAGAGTTTCGCCGGTGGAACCTACCGCATGACGGTCGAACAGCGCCTGCGTCCGACACCGGGGCAGGAGACCAAGCAGGTGATGCAGGTGCCGCTGGCGATCGGCCTGCTCGACCGGGACGGCTCACCGGTCGCCGCCAGGCTGGAGGGCGGCGGCCAAGCAGATGCGGAGGGGAGTTTCCTGCTCTCGCTTGCCAAGCGGAAACAGACCTGGTCCTTCACCGGTCTCCGGGAAAAACCCGTGCTTTCCTTCAACCGCGGCTTCGCCGCGCCGGTGAAGGTGTCTGGCGCCGCGGACCGCAAGGCCGATGCCGTGCGCATGGCCTATGACCCGGACCCGTTCAACCGATGGGAAGCCGGACAGCAATATGCGCTGTCGCTGATCCTCGACGGTATCGCCGACTGGCGGGCCGGCAGGACGCCGCGTCTGGCCGAGGATTTCATCGAGGCGCTCTACACCACGATGTCCGATACCCGGCTGGAGAAGGCTTTGGTCGCGGAAGCGATCCAACTGCCGACCATCGGCTTTGTCGCCGAGAGCATGAAAGTAATCGACATCGAGGGGATCGATCACGTCCGCAACCGTTTCCGGGCGGAAATCTCGCGACGTCTCCGGGATCGGCTGCTGGATGTCTGGCATTCCAATGCCATCAACGAGGACTATGCGCCGACGGCGGAACAGGCGGGGGCGCGGGCCTTGCGCAACACGGCGCTCGGCTATCTGTCCGCCGACCCGGACACAGCGGATCTCGCGCGGCGTCAATATGCCACGGCCGGCAACATGACCGATCGCATGGCGGCGCTTGCCTGCCTCGTCGATATCGGGGGAGAGGCGGCCGACGATGCGCTCGAGGATTTCCACGAGCGGTTCCGCAAATATGCCGAGGTTCTCGACAAGTGGTTCGCGCTACAGGCCGGCGCACAACGCCCGGACGTGCTCGACCGGGTCACCGCGCTGCTCGGCCATGCGGACTTCTCGATGCGCAATCCGAACAAGATCCGCTCATTGGTCGGCACCTTCTCGCAGCGCAACCTGCCGGCTTTCCATGCGGCGGATGGCTCGGGCTACGGTTTCCTTGCCGACCGGGTGATCGAACTCGATCCGGTCAATCCGCAGGTTGCCGCGCGCCTTGTGCAGCCGCTGGGACGCTGGCAGCGCTTCGACGAAGACCGGCAATCTTCCATGAAGCTGGAACTGAAGCGGATTCTCGAGGTTTCCAACCTCTCGCGGGACGTCTATGAAATCGTCTCCAAGTCAATCGGCTGAGACGGAAGAGGGCGCACACGCGATGTCCCACAGTTCCAACCTCTACATCGTCAATCACCCGCTGGTGCAGCACAAG
Source organism: Rhodospirillales bacterium (assembly GCA_040222645.1). Taxonomy (GTDB): domain Bacteria; phylum Pseudomonadota; class Alphaproteobacteria; order Rhodospirillales; family HT1-32; genus HT1-32. Next base: position 1,710 of record JAVKCR010000062.1, on the reverse strand, counting down.
TTGAGCATCATGCGCGACGTCGAGACCTCCACGGGAAGTTTCCGCCGCCTGTTGCGCGAAATCGCGCTCCTGATGGGCTACGAAGTCACCCGCGACCTGCCGGTCGAGATGCGCGAGATCGAGACCCCGCTGACGAAGATGCAGGCGCCGTTTATCGCCGGGCGCAAGCTGGTCATCGTGCCGATCCTGCGCGCCGGTGCCGGCATGGCGGACGGCCTGCTGGAACTCGCGCCGAGCGCGCGGGTCGGGCATGTCGGGCTCTACCGGGACGAGGAGACCAAGCAGCCGCATGAATACCTGGTGAAGCTGCCGTCCGCGGAAGGACGGGTGTTCATCCTGGTCGACCCGATGCTGGCGACCGGCAATTCGGCGGTCCATGCGGTCGACGTGTTGAACCGCCACGGGGTGGCCAACGAGAACATCCGGTTCATGGCGCTAGTGGCAGCCCCCGAAGGCGTGCAGCGCCTGCATGACGCGCATCCGGATGTTCCGGTCTACACCGCCGCGCTGGACAGTCACCTGAACGAGAATGCCTATATCGTTCCGGGTCTCGGCGATGCCGGGGACAGGCTTTTCGGGACGAAATAGGGCGCGGCCGCGTCAGGTCCAGCGGATGAAAAGCCAGACATTGCCCGGCTTCTTGTCGGCCCGCATCTGGATCAGCACCTTCCAGGGGCGGCGCAGGGTGAAGACGTAGCTGAAGATATAGGTGTCGACCTTGCCTGTGCAGATGTCATTGAACCGGCCATGGAATTCATCGGTGAAGGTACAGGGCGCGACTTCCTTGAAGAAGTTGCGGCCGACCACCCTTTCAACCTTCATTTCCGAGAATCCGGACTCGGTCTCGTTGTAGCGGAGCACCTTGCCGTGCCGGTCGAGAAGAACGGCGCCGAGAGGCAATCTGTCGAGCATGCCGTCGGCCATGGAAACGGCATCCTTCGGAATGTTCACCCCGTCGACCGTGAACAGATCCTTGAGGCCTTCGATGGTCGGAGTGGCCCTCGTTCCCTCAGGCAATTCGACGCGGGACCGGGGCAGGACGAGGAATACCGTGGTGCCGATCCCCTGCACGCTGTTCAGGAAGAGATCGCCGCCATGCTGTTCGATGAATGCCCTGGTGATCGGCAGGCCGAGGCCGGCTCCCTGGGTTGACGCGTCCATGGCGCTGTCGACCCGTCCGAAGGGTGCGAGGGCGACGGGCAGATCCTTGGCGGCAATGCCACGGCCGGAATCGGTGATGGCGAAGCACAGTCTCTCGTCATCGAGCAGTTCGGTCGTGATATGCACGATATCGCTTTTCCGGCTGAACTTGCGCGCATTGGCCAGCAGGTTGATCAGGCATTGGCGGATATGTTTCCGGTCCACCCGGACAGATACATCCTCAAGGATATTGCCGGTCGCGAATTCGACGGTATCCCCGTCACGTCCATGAGTGACAAGGGTGAGGGCGCTTTCGACCAGATCTCGAACCGGTATGGTTTCCTCGTCGATCTCAGACTGTCCCGCCTCGACGCGTGCGAGGTCGAGAATGTCGTTCACGATGTCGAGCAGATGCTGCCCGGCGAAGCGGATATCGCCGACATATTCCTGGTATTTCTCAGGGCCGAGGGGGCCGCGCTATTCGCCCTGGATCATCTCGGAATAGCCGATGACGGCAGTCAGCGGGGTCGGGAGTTCATGGCTCATGTTCGCCATGAAGCTGGATTTCGC
>JAVKCR010000061.1:0-3248 GCA_040222645.1 Rhodospirillales bacterium | reverse complement strand
GGCCGACATCACCGGCGCGCTGCTGCCCTCGCACATGGAAGACCTCGAGGGCAAGCTGCGCGACATCCTGGTCGAGCATTCGAAATGGGTGGAAAGCGGCGGCCGCGCCGGCAAGCAGGCCGATTTCAGCCGCCACGATCTGCGCGAGAAGGATCTCCGCCGGGTCAGCCTCGGCACCGCCAAGTTCGAATATGCGGTGCTCGCCGGCTGCAACCTGACCGGGGCGCTGCTGGTGATGTCGGATTTCAGCTTCGCCGACCTGCGCAACGCCAACCTGCAACAGGCCGACCTGCGCGGCGCCCGCTTCAACCGCGCCAACCTGTCCGGCGCCAACCTGACCGGGGCGCGGGTAGGCCCGATGTCGATCCGCGGCACCATGGAATATGTCTGGCCGTCGGATCTCAGCCTGTCGCGGCTCAACAACACCATCCTGCGCGGCACCGATCTCAGCCATCTCAACATGGAGGGCGCCAATCTCGAGGGCGCCGACCTGCGCGACGCCGACCTGACCGGCGCCAATCTCAAGGACGCGTTTTGCAAGGGCGCCGATTTCCGCGGCGCCCAGACCAAGAACCTCGATTGCCGCGGCGCGACGGGGCTGGAGCTGGACTGAGGGCCGCCCCCTCCTACTCCCCTTGAAAACAGATGTCATCCCGGCGAAAGCCGGGAACCAGAGCGTGTTGGCGGTGCTTGATTACCCTAGGTTACGGCTTTCGCCGGGATGACATGAATATGTTAGTTGGAAACAGCCACCGCCGATGTCGCGTGCGGGGCAACGGATGTCGCGAATTGCCAAGCGGAACCCTGCCGGTAAATGATCAATTGCGACAGCGTGCGCCGGGATGTCCGGCACGCCGGCGAGGGAGATTACGGATATGCAGAATACGGCGCGGGTAGTCGTCATCGGTGGCGGCGTGGTCGGAGTCTCGACGCTCTATCACCTGGCGAAGAAGGGCTGGTCGGACGTCGTCCTGCTGGAACGCAAGGAGCTGACCTCCGGGTCGACCTGGCATGCCGCCGGTCTGCTGCCGCTGTTCAACCTCTCCTATTCGGTCAGCCAGATTCACAAGTACTCGGTGCGTTTCTACAAGGAGCTGCAGGAGGAAACCGGCCAGGATGTCGGCTTCAAGACCGTTTCCAACATCCGCCTCGCCATGAACCGCGACCGGATGGACGAATATTACCAGTATGCCGCCGTCGCCGAGACCACCGGCGTGAACGTGAAGTTCCTCACCCCCGACCAGGTGAAGGAAATCTGGCCGCTCTGCAATACCGAGGGGCTGATCGGCGCGATCCAGCATCCGGATGACGGCTACATCCAGCCGGCCGACCTGACCCAGGCGCTGGCCACCGGGGCGCGGGCCCGCGGCGCCACCATCCACCGCAACACCGCCGTCACCGGCATCGAGCGCACCGCCTCCGGCGAGTGGCTGGTGAAGACCGACAAGGGCGACATTGCTTGCGAACATGTCGTCACCGCCACCGGCAATTTCGCGCGCCGCACCGGCAGGATGGTCGGGCTCGACATCCCGGTGATCCCGGTCGAACACCAGTACATCGTCACCGAACCGCACCCGGAAATTGTCGCGCGCAAGAAGCAGGGTCTGCCGGAGATGGGCGTGCTGCGCGAATCCGACGGCGCCTGGTACATGCGCGAGGAGGCCGGCGGCCTGATCCTCGGCCCCTACGAGAAGGGCGCGCCCTGCTGCTATGTCGACGGCCCGGACGACCAGTCGGAATACGAGCTGTTCCAGGAGGATCTCGAACGCCTGGAGCCGCATATCGAGGCCGCCATCAACCGCGTGCCCGCCTTCGGCGAGGTCGGCGTGAAGAAGGTCTATAACGGCGCCATCTGCTATACCCCCGACGGCAGCCCGATCATCGGCCCGGCCTGGGACCTGCCCAACTTCTGGCTCAACGAGGGCCATTCCTTCGGCATCACCGCGGCCGGCGGCGCCGGCTGGCAGCTGGCCGAATGGATGGTCGACGGCGAGCCGACCATCGACATGCTGGGCGTCGATCCCCGCCGCTACGGCGATTATGCCACCAGATCCTATCTCCGGGTGAAGAACGAGGAAGCCTACGCCCATGTCTTCGTCACCCACTTCCCGGACGAGGAACGCCCCGCCGGCCGGCCGCTGCGCACCGCGCCCTGCTATGACAGGCTGAAGGCGCTCGGCGCCGTGTTCGGCCAGAAGTTCGGCTGGGAACGCGCCAACTGGTTCGCCCCCGAAGGGGTGCCGCAGGAAGACGACTGGTCCTTCCGCCGCTCGAAATGGTTCGAGCATATCGGCAACGAATGCCGCAACGTAGCGGAGAATGTCGGCCTGCTCGACATGTCGGCCTTCGCCAAATGCCGCATCTCCGGCCCCGGGGCGGAAGCCTTCCTCGACCGCCTCGTCGCCAACAGGCTGCCGAAGAAAATCGGCCGCGTCGGCCTTTGCCACGCGCTGAATACCCGCGGCGGCGTGCATTCCGAATTCACCATCATGCGCGAAGCCCCGGACAGCTTCTACCTGGTCTCCGCCGGCTCGAACCAGCGCCTTGACCATGACTGGATCAGGAAGCACATGCCGGCGGACGGCTCCGTCCGCTTCGACCACCTGACCAACCAGATGGGCGTGCTGGTGATCGCCGGACCCAAGGCGCGCAGCCTGATGGAGCGGGTCTCCGACGCCGATTTCTCCAACGCCGCCTTCCCCTGGCTGACCGGCCAGCAGATCGATGTCGGACTGGCGCCGTCGCTTGCCGTGCGGGTCAATTTCGTCGGCGAACTGGGCTGGGAACTGCATCACCCCATCGAGTACCAGAACCACATCTTCGACGCGCTGATGGCCGCCGGCGCCGATCTCGGGCTGAAGCCCTTCGGCATCCGCGCCATGGACTCGCTCCGCATCGAGAAGTCCTACCGCCTCGTCGGCACGGAAATGTCGATCGAGTATTCACCCTACGAATCCGGTCTCGACCGCTTCGTGCATCCGAACAAGGGCGACTTCATCGGCCGGGATGCGCTGGTGCAGTGGCGCGAGCGCGGCTTCGCCAACGCCTTCGCGACGCTGGAGGTGCATGACGTCACCGATGCCGACGCGCTCGGAAACAACGCGATCTACAAGGATGGCGAGGTGATCGGCCGCGCGACCGGCGGCAATTACGGCTTCCGCGTCGGCAAGTCGCTGGCGCTGGCCATGGTGCGTCCCGATCTCGCGGCGGAGGGCACCGAGCTCGAGATCCGGATTCTCGACCGGCTG
>JAVKCR010000060.1:0-5287 GCA_040222645.1 Rhodospirillales bacterium | reverse complement strand
TCTCCGTCCGCGCTGATATCCACTTTCGATACCGACATTTTCCTGCAAGCTGCCGCATGGTTCCGGATAGACCGGAGAGTGCTCCCGACGGCGGCAAAGGTAAATCGGTGTTTGCACCGTTCAGGCGAGGATCGCGACCCCGTCACCGGCGAGCACGCCCTTGCCTGCCGGCAGCACGAACAGCGGGTTGATCTCCGCCTCGACCAGCCGGTCGCCAAGGCTGTCGGCCATGTCGGCGAAGGCGAGGATGGCGTCCGCCAACGCCGGGATATCCGCCTTCGGCTTGCCGCGGAAGCCGGTCAGCAGGCGCGAGCAGGCGAGCCCGGCGATCATCCGGTTGGCGGCGGCCCCGCTCAGCGGCGGCAGGCGCAGCACGATATCCCGGTAGATCTCCGTCATCACCCCGCCGGCGCCCAGCAGGATGCAGGGACCGAGCTGCGGGTCGCGCCGGAACCCGAGGATCATCTCGACACCGCCGGAGACCATTTCCTCGACCAGGAAGCCATCGACATCGCCGCCTTGCCCGGCGGCGGCGAGGCGTTCCTGCATGGCCCGGCAACAGGCCGCCACATCTTCCGGCGCCACGTCGAGCGCGACTCCGCCGACCTCGGTCTTGTGCGTGATGCACTCCGACAGGAGCTTCACCACCAGCTTCCCGGTGAGGCGCTTCGCTATCACCGCCGCTTCTTCCGGTGACCGCGCGGGCACCGATGCCGGCGCCGGAATGCCGAAGCGGGAGAACAGAGCCTTGCTGTCCCGCTCGTTGAGCGGGCCGGCGGGGATATCGCTGCAATCCACCCGTGGCGCAATCCGTTCTTCCGGTTCGTCGCGGACCGGGTCCCGTTGCAGGGCCGAGAGGATGCGGGGCAGGCTTTCGGGCGCCGCGAAGGCCGGCACGCCGCTGCGGTTGAGATGCGCGAGGATACCCGGCGCATCCGGGCTGACATAGGCCAGCAGTGGTTTCGAGGTCAGGTCGAGCGTCTCGCGCAGCGGACCCGCCACCACTTCCGGCTGGCCGATCGACGACGAGCCGACGACCGTAACCACCGCATCGAAATTCGGACTTTCGACCACGTAGCGGAGTATCCGCCTCATCAGGTCCGGCTTCACCCCGGCCAGCGTCACATCGACGGGATTGCCGTCGAGCGCCGCATCCGGCAGATCGAGCGAGAGCAACTTTTCCGCCGTCGCCGCATCCGGCTTCGGCAGGCTGAAGCCGGCGAGCCCGGCATTGTCCGCCAGGATGGTCGCCGCCCCCCCGGTGGAGGTAACGATGGCCACCCGCCCGCCTTTCATGCGCCGGCCGCCGGCCAGCGCCGCCGGCAGGTCGAGCAGGTCTGCAAAGGTCTCGGCCCTGAGAATGCCGGTCTGGTCGAGGAAGGCATCGTAGACCTCCGCCGCACCGGCCAGCGCGCCGGTATGCGAGGAGGCCGCCCGTGCGCCTGACTCGGAACGCCCGACCTTGTAGGCGACGATCCGCTTGCCGGCATCGATGGCGCGTGTCGCGGCGCGGCGGAAGCGCGCGACATCGCGGATCGTCTCCAGGTAGAGCGCGATCACCTCGGTGGCCCGGTCATCCGCCAGGTCGTCGATGAAATCGGCGACCTCGAGATCGGCTTCGTTGCCGGTTGCGATCAGTTTCGAGAAGCCGATGCCGCGGGCCATGGCGCGCGACAGGAGCGAGCCGAGGATGCCGCCGGACTGCGACACCTGCGCGCTCCGGCCGCCGGTGCAATCCGCCGTCTCCATCGCCCCGCTGGCCGACAGCATGATGCCGTCCGTCAGATTGACGATGCCGATGGTGTTCGGTCCGAGGAGTCGCATCTCGCCGGCGGCTTCCCGCAGGGCGGCCTGGCGGGCGCGGCCCTCCTCGCCGGTCTCGCCGAATCCGCTGGCCAGCACGATGGCGAAACGCGTTCCCGCCGCGGCGAGGTCGCGGACGGCCTCCACGGCGCGGTTGGCGCCGACCAGCACGAGACCGACATCCGGCGCGCCCGGCAGGTCCTGCGCAGTCGCGTAGCATGGCAGGTCGCCGATCGCCTCGTAGCGCGGATTGACCGGCCAGATGTCGCCGGCGAAACCGTGGTTGCGCAGGTAGCTGACGGGCCGGCCGTTGAGCTTCGTCGGGTCGCTGGACGCGCCGACAATGGCGACGCTTGCCGGGCGGAACAGTTTCTCGAGCGGGTTCACGCGGTCGCTCATTTCGTCGACTTGTCGAGGAAGGCCTCGACCGAGGCGCGGTGCTCGGCGGTCGTGTAGCACATGGCCTGCGCCTCACGTCCCAGCGCGAACAGCTGTTCCGCCGGGGTCTCGAAGCTGCGGTCGAGGATCGACTTGGTCAGCGCGATGGCGGCGGGTGAACCGATGGAGAGTTCAGCGGCCCATGCTTGCGCCTCCGGGAGCAGGGCTTCAGGTGCTGCCACCCGGTCGACGAGGCCGATGGCCAGCGCCTCCTCCGTCTCCACGACACGGGCGGAGAGGATCAGTTCCTTGGCCCGCTGCAGACCGACCCGGCGGGGCAGGAAATACATGCCGCCGCCGTCGGAGACGAGGCCGCGCTTGATGAAGCTCATCGACATCTTCGTGCCACTGGCGGCGATGATGAAGTCGCAGGCCAGAGCCATGTCGAGGCCCAGCCCGAAGGCCGCCCCGTTGAGCGCGGCGATCACCGGTTTCGGCAGATCGTGGATGACCGAGATGCCGCGATGGGTGCCGCGCTGGCGTTTCCAGCCATTGAACGCCACCTCCCCAGCCGGCGCGTCGAGACGCTCGCGCATGCCGGAAATATCGCCGCCGGAACAGAAGCCCTTGCCGGCGCCGGTCAGCACCACCGCCTTTACCGCGTTGTCGGCGGCGGCGCGCTCGAAAGCCGCAATCAGGTCGGCGCGCATCGCGTCGTTGATGGCGTTGCGCACCTCCGGCCGGTTCAGCGTGATGGTCAGGATGCCGTCATCGCCGAGCGCGGTCAGGATAGGGTCGGGTGTTCCGGTATCTTTGGTCATCTCTCATCGGTCCGTTCGTTTTGCACATCATCCGGCTGCCGGGGGAAACGGCGGCACGGACAGGAATAGTGACTGGTTATCGGGCAATCCACCCGCTCAACAGATAGCGCCCGATCTGCGCATTGCATCGATCTCCTCGCGTCCGAAGCCAAGCTCGTCGAGAATATCGTCTGTACTGGCGCCGACCGGCTGCGGGGCGAAGGTGATCCCCGCCGGGCTCTGCGACAGGCGGAAGGCGGATACCGGCACCCGCAGGCCGTTGGCCATGCTCGCCGGGTCGTCGTGGGTATGCAGGAACCCGCGATGGGCAATCTGCGGGTCGGCCAGCGCCTCCTCCATCCGGCGTACGCGGGCGGCGGGCACGCGATGCTCGTTCAGGAATGCCTCCCATTCGTCCGCGGTCCGGGTCGCGAAAATCTCTGTCAGGAGGTCGAACTCCTCCTGGTAGCCGTCGAGCCGCTGGTCGTTGTTCTCCTTCACCATGTCCGGCCGGCCGAGCGCTTCCCACATCCGGCGCTGCTGGCGGAGGTTGGAGGCCGCGATCATCAGCAGCGTATCGGATGCCTCGTACGCGCCGAGCGTCGCGAAGGGAAAACGGTTGCCCTTCGGTTCCGGGTGCCAGCCGTTCCAGGTATGGCCGGCGATATGCGAGTTGCAGAGGATCAGCGCCACGTCGAGCATCGAGACATCGATATGCTGGCCGATGCCGCCATTGCGTTCGCGCTGGAAGAGCGCCGCCGAGATCGCGAAGGCCGCCGTCGTGCCGGTCGCGTAATCGACGACCGGCGAGCCGGTCTTCAGCGGGCGGCCATCGTCGAGGTGCGAGTTCATCGCCATCATGCCGGCGACGGCCTGGACAACATTGTCATAGGCTGTGAGATGCCCGCGCGGCCCGTCCTTGCCGTAGGCGGAAATCGAGCAATAGACGATCCCCGGATTGATCCTCGCCACGTCCTCATAGCCCAGCCCGAGCTTGCGGAAGGCATCCGGCCGGTAGTTCTCGACGAACACGTCGGCAGTCGCGACGAGCTTCTTCAGGATCGCCACCCCTTCCGCCGTCTTAAGATCCACCGCCATCGCCCGCTTCTGCGACCCCTGGGCGAGGAACGCGGTACCCATGCCGGCGTTGCTCATGGCCCGGTCGGAGCCCTGGAAGCGCGACTGGTCCGGATCGTCCGGGTTCTCGACCTTGATCACCTCGGCGCCGAGCACCGCCATCTGGTAGCTGGCGAACGGTCCGGCAAGCACATGCGTCATGTCGATCACGCGCAGTCCGGTAAAGGCCTTGGTCATGGCAGGTTCCCCGATGTCGTCATTTGTGAAGCGGTCAGGCCGAACAGCCTGGCAGCGAAGACTGCCCGGTAGGACGGCCCCCGTCTACTTCCGAAGCACCCGATCTTCGCGTAACCGTCACTATCGGATGGAGCAAGTCAGCCGCGCCTGCTCACCGTCCCTTGCATTCCGACTGATGTCGTCCGACTTCCCCAGGCCGGGGAACAGTCCGGCCCGGGCACCTGATCCGTCAGGCCGTGACGTCGCCCGCCGCCGCCGGCGTCCGCCGCCAGCCCGTGCGCAGCAGGACATAGAAGACCGGCGTCAGGGCCAATCCGAAGAAGGTCACGCCGAGCATGCCGAAGAACACCGCCGTGCCCAGCGCCTGGCGCATTTCCGCACCGGGGCCGGTGGCGATCATCAGCGGCAGCACACCGAGGATGAAGGCGAACGCCGTCATCAGGATCGGCCGGAGACGGGTCTGGCTCGCCTCCACCGCCGCCTCGACGATCGAGCGTCCGGCGATCTCCGCCTGCCGGGCGAACTCGACGATCAGGATGGCGTTCTTGGCCGCCAGCCCGATCAGCACGATCAGGCCGACCTGCGTCAGGATGTTGTTGTCCATGCCGCGCAGATGCGTCGCGAGCAATGCCGAGAGGATCGCCAGCGGCACGATCAGGATGATCGCGATCGGCAGCCGCCAGCTCTCATATTGCGCGGCCAGCGCCAGGAAGACGAAGACCACCGACAGCCCGAAGACATAGGCCGCGGTTCCGCCGGTACTGCGTTCCTGGTAGGCAAGCTCCGTCCATTCGAACCCGGTACCCGGCGGCAAGAGGTCACCCGCAAGCGCCTCCATCTTCTCGAGCGCGGTGCCGGTCGAGACACCCGGGACGGCCGAGCCCTGAACGGGCACGGAGACGAACATGTTGTAATGCTGCACCAGGGTCGGGCCGGAAGTCTCCTTCAGCTCCGCCAGCGTCGCCAGCGGCACGAGGTCGCCAGTCGCCGAG
>JAVKCR010000059.1:0-9471 GCA_040222645.1 Rhodospirillales bacterium | reverse complement strand
TCATCGCCGCCGGCGGGATCGCCGACGCGCGCGGCATCGTCGCGGCCTTTGCGCTGGGCGCCAGCGCAGTGCAGATCGGAACTGCCTACCTGTTCACCGACGAGGCCACCATCAGCCCCGTCTACCGGCGCGCCCTCGAGGATGCCGCCGGCGCCGAGGGCAGTGAAACCGCCATATGCAACGTCTTCTCCGGAAAGCCGGCGCGGGCACTGGTCAACCGGTTGGCACGGGAACAAGGACCGATGACGGCGAACGCCCCGGCCTTTCCGAAAGGCTTCGCCGCCGCCGGTCCGCTGCGCAGCGCCGCCGAGGAACGGGGCAGCCGGGACTTCAGCGCCCATTATAGCGGCCAGTCGGCGGCGCTGGCGCGACAGACGACGGCCTTCGCCCTGACCCGGGACCTGGCGGCGGACGCGCTCCGGCAGTTCAGCCCGCAAGACCGCGGGCAGTAGTCACCGCACGCGCATCGGCTATAAAGACCACGACGGATCGAACCCGAGGAGACGAGACATGGAACGCGTCACCGGCGGCTGCCTGTGCGGCAAGGTGCGGATCACGGCGACGGGGCAGCCCTGGCGCGTCGGGCTCTGCCACTGCATGGATTGCCGCAAGCATCACGGCGCGCTGTTCCACGCCTCCGCGATCTTCCCCGAGACGGCGGTGACCGTCGAGGGCGAGACCGGGTCCTACGCGGGACGGCATTTCTGCCCGCGCTGCGGCTCACCGGTGTTCTCGCGGAGCGGCGACGAGGTCGAGGTTCATCTCGGCACCCTCGACGAGCCGGACCGGTTCAGGCCGACCTACGAACTCTGGACCATCCGCCGGGAGAACTGGCTGCCTGAATTTCCGCTCTCGCGGCGCCACGACCGTGACAGGGACAGGGACAGGGACAGGGACAGGGACAGGGACAGGGACAGGGACAGGGACAGGGACAGGGACAGGGAAAGCACTGAGCGTTCCGAAAATTGAAGTAAAACTTAAAATTGAAAAGCTTGCTCTCAAGAAACCAAGTCTAACGTCTTAGCAAAATTTCCATCTCAGCAAGCCCGTCTATCTCTAGGCTAACTATATCTGGTGCTACTAATTTTGCGGGACTTCCGTTTTCTGGCACAAATACCAAACCATTGGGGACTACTGAATAGTCAGCATATAGAGAAAGCAAACATTCTTGATGACTGGCCCATCGCACTACACCAGACAAATTTTCGAAACTCATAAAAGAAGCCGCTGATTCAACACAAATTTTAGCATGTTTAATCAAGTCGACCGCTTCTTTGCATGTTTTCTCCAACGCAGATATCGATCTAGAAAACTGTCGATTGTCTAAATCACTCCATTCAGTTTCCGACAAATCGCGTTTAGCTTTCCAAACTAAACTCAAAGCTTTTTCCATATTACGATGCGGATTTTTATACGCACTTACAATTGCTTCTCGACCTCTTAGGCGGTGAATAATTCTGACCTGAGATCTAAATTTTTGAGGCTTACTTTCTTTTTCCTGAGCTGCAATTTGCCCTCTCCGCCCCTCCAACGCACCAATATCCAGGACACGCTCTTCGATTTCTAGCACCCCACCTTTCTCATTAGCCTCATCCAAAGCATCTAGCAATTCAGGCATGCTATTCCGAAGATTACTTCGCATGCCCGATACAAATGAAAATATTTTTCTATTTTTTTCTATGCTGTATTTAATAGATGATGCAAGTCTATCCAATACTTCTGGATACTCACCACTCACTTCTTCAAATTTCTTTCTACGCTGCCAGTCAGCAAAATCATTTCTTGCAATTCGCCAATCCTCTTCGGAAATGTGTTTGTTCCAACAATCATTTCCAATAAGGCGAAGTTCACCATCGCCGCATATAACAATTCGGCCATTTAAGAATTTATTGCTGGTCTGGCAGTATGAACAACGATGCCGTGCACTAAGGTCTCCGCGGAGATGTTTCGCTACTGATGGCACCATTGCGACAAAAGCAAATGGTGTATTAGGAGGAGGCCGCATGCCATTGATGGCCAATTCCTCCACACCGCCAGTCCTATCGATTATCTCTTTTACTCGAATCCGTTGCCGCTCCAATTCGTGCGGTTCAATCGCTGAGGTTCGAGCATTGCGGCCAACTGAGGGAACAGGGCTAACGATCATCTGATCCATATGGATCATTTACCATATCTAGTATAAAATTTCAACAGCACACACGATCTAGTATTCGCCGGTGGCAGAGGATAGGTGCACCTCCCCTGCTTGCGCTTGTTACAGACGTCGTTGTTGCCACCATAGCTGCAGTGAAACCGGCGCTCCGCCCTCACGCAATCCGCAGCACGACCGCCAGGCTCGGCACGGTTCCCGCCTCGCCCGGCATGGAGACGTAAGCGGCGGTCTGCTCCACAACAGACAGCCGCCCGGCCCCGGCAAGTTCCGCGACACGCGCCTCGAACCCGCCATCCCAGAGACTCGTCTTCACCGTCAGCACGATGGCGCCGCCCGGCCGGCAGCTGCGCAGCAATTCATCCAGCCCTTCCGGCCCGACATGGCCGGTGGTGAAGACGCCGGCGGAGACGATACCGGCGAAATGGCCGTCGGGGAATGGCAGGGCCTCGCCGAGGGCGGCCTCCTGCAGGCGGCTGTAGACGCCCTTCGTGGCGGCCACCGCCAGCATGCCGGGCGAGATGTCGAGACCCTCGACCTCGGGGTAGCCGAGCAGGCCGAGCCATTCGCCGACCAGCCCGGTGCCGCAGCCCGCGTCGAGCAGCGGCGCGCTGCCGCCGGGCAGGTGGCGGGCGATCAGCGCGAGACAGATCGCGGGATGGCAATAGCCGGCCGCGGCCATCTCGGCCTCGTAGGTCCCGGCCCAGCCGTCGTAGAGCCGGGCGATCTCCGCCGGATTCTTCGCCTCGTAAACCGCGCCGAGTGCGCCGTCGTGACGTTTTTCTGACAATGCCGCCTCCCCGCCGTTGATCTGCCGCCCCTGTCTGAGGCTAACTAGGGCGCGCATGCTTGCAAAGTCGAACCGCGCAAACTCGGCAGGGAGAACCGACGGGATGAACGAAACGGCACCGGACGCGCCGGCCCGCATCGGGGCCCTGCCGATCTGGCAGGGGCCGGTGGAGATCGAACCGCTGAAGGGCGGTCTCTCCAACGAGAGCTACACCGTCACCGGCGGGGACGGGAAATTCGTCGTCCGCCTGGGCAGCGACTACCCGTTTCACCACGTGCTGCGGTCGCGCGAACTGATGACGGCGCGGGCTGCCCATGCGGCCGGATTCGCGCCGGAGGTCGTCCATGCGGAACCCGGCCTGATGGTCTCGCGCTTCATCGACGGCGTGACCTATGGCGAGGCGGAGGTGCGCGAGAACCTGGAGGCGATCGCCCGGCTGGTCCGCGATTTTCACATGACCATGGCGCGCCATGTCAGCGGGGCGGGCTTCATCTTCTGGGTGTTCCACGTGATCCGCGATTACGGCCGGACCCTCGTTGCCGGCAATAGCCGCTTCACGGACCGCGTCGACTTCTACCTCGACCTCGCCGGAAAGCTGGAAGCAGTGCAGGCGCCCCTGCCGGTCATCTTCGGCCATCATGACCTGCTGCCGGCGAACTTCATTCATGACGGCGAGCGGCTCTGGCTGATCGATTTCGAATATGCCGGCTTCGGCACCGCGATGTTCGACCTCGCCGGCATCGCCTCGAACGCCGGGTTCGGCGCGGCGGAGGCGGAGCGGCTGCTGGAAACCTATTTCGGCGCGGCGCCCTCGCCCGGCATCCGGCAGTCCCATGCGGCCATGCAATGCGCCTCGCTGCTGCGCGAGGCGATGTGGAGCATGGTCTCGGAAATCCATCTCGACGCGCCGGGCGTCGATTACGAGGCCTATACCGCCGAGAATCTCGACCGGCTGTCGGCCAGCCTCGATTCCTATCAAACCCGTTACGGAAAGGTCTGAAGACAGCCATGAATCCGATTCCCGACAAGGTGGAGATCGTCGTCATCGGCGGCGGCATCATCGGCTGTTCGACCGCCTATCACCTGGCGCGCGACCACAAGGCCGACGTGCTGCTGCTGGAACAGGGCCAGCTGACCTCCGGCTCCACCTGGCATGCGGCGGGCCTCGTCGGGCAGTTGCGCTCGTCCGCTTCGATCACCCAGGTGCTGAAATATTCCGTCGATCTCTACAAGCGGCTGAAGGACGAGACCGGGCTCGAGACCGGCTGGAAGATGACCGGCTGCCTGCGGCTCGCCTGCAACCAGGAACGCTGGACCGAGTATCGCAGGCTGGCCACAACCGCGCGCAGCTTCGGCATGGACATGCATCTGCTCTCGCCGTCCGAGGTGAAGGCGATGTGGCCGCTGATGGAAACCGGCGATCTCGTCGGCGCCAGCTTCCTCGGGACCGACGGCCAGGCCAGCCCGTCCGACATCACCCAGTCGCTGGCGAAGGGCGCGCGCATGCATGGCGCGACGCTGATGGAAGGGGTGCGCGTCACCGGCTTTCGCATGGCGGGCGACCGTATCACCCACGTCGAGACCGACCGGGGCGCGATCGAATGCGAGAAGGTGGTCAATTGCGCCGGCCAGTGGGCCCGCCAGGTCGGTGCGCTCGCCGGCATCAACGTGCCGCTGCAGCCGGTGAAGCACCAGTACATCATCACCGAGGCGATCGAGGGTCTCTCCACCGACGCCGCCACCATCCGCGACCCGGACCGGCGCACCTATTTCAAGGAGGAGGTCGGCGGGCTGGTGATGGGCGGCTACGAGCCCGACCCGATCCCGTGGGGTACCCATGACGTGCCGGACGATTTCCAGTTCAAGCTGTTCGACGATGACTGGGACCATTTCGAGCAGCATCTGCATCACGCCATCGCCCGGGTGCCGGCGCTGGCGGAGACCGGGGTGAAGCAGATGATCAACGGGCTGGAGAGCTTCACCCCCGACGGCAACTTCATCCACGGGACGGCGCCCGAATGCGCGAACATGTTCGTCGGCGCCGGCTTCAACGCCTTCGGCATCGCGTCCGGCGGCGGCGCCGGCTGGGTGCTCGCCGAATGGGTGATGCGCGGCGAGGCGCCGATGGACCTCTGGGTGGTCGACATCCTCCGCTTCTCCGGCCTGCACCGCGACCGCGACTGGGTCTGCGAGCGCACGCTGGAGGCCTACGCCAAGCATTACACCATCGTCTACCCGCACGAGGAGCATGAGAGCGGGCGCCCGCGCATCGTCTCGCCGCTTTACGAAAGGCTGAAGGCGAGGCGCGCGGTATTCGGCTCCAAGCTCGGCTGGGAGCGGCCGAACTGGTTCGCGCGGGAAGGCGACGCGGCGCATGACATCTATTCCATGGGACGGCAGAACTGGTTCGACGCCGTCGGCGAGGAACATCGCGCGGTGCGGGAAGCGGCCGGCCTGTTCGACCAGTCCTCCTTCGCCAAGTTCGAACTTTCCGGGCCGGACGCGGCGGCGGCGCTGGACCGGATCTGCGCCAATCACGTGACGAAGGCGCCGGGCCGGCTCACCTATACCCAGATGCTGAACTCGCGAGGCGGCATCGAGTGCGATCTGACCGTGGCGCGGATGGCGGACGACCACTTCTACATCGTCACCGGCACCGGGTTCCGCAGCCACGACGCCGCCTGGATCGGGCGGCATATTCCGGAAGGCTGCAAGGCGACCCTGACCGACGTCACCGAACAATGGGGGACGCTGTCGCTGATGGGGCCGCGCGCCCGCGACATCCTCGCCGCCGTTACCGACGCCGATGTCTCCAATACGGCCTTCCCTTTCGGGCATGTGCGGGAGATCGGGATCGCCGGATGCCCGGTCCGGGCGCTGCGCGTCACCTATGTCGGCGAGCTCGGATGGGAAGTGCATGTGCACATCTCCGATGCGGGCAAAGTGTTCGATGCGCTGATGGCGGCGGGCGAACCGATGGGTCTGCGCCCCGCCGGCTACCGCGCCATCGAAAGCCTGCGGCTGGAGAAGGGCTACCGGGCATGGGGGGCGGACATCACGCCGAACGATTCGCCTTTCGAGGCCGGGCTCGGCTGGGCGGTGAAGCTCAGCCGCAACATCGATTTCATCGGGCGCGCGGCGTCCGAACGCATCGCCGCCGCGCCGTTGAAGAAAAAGCTGGTCGGCTTCACGATAGAGGATCCGGACATGGTGCTGCTGGGGCGCGAGACGGTGCTGCGCAACGGGGACTTTGCCGGCTATCTCTCCAGCGGCGGCTTCGGCTACACCATCGGCAAGCCGGTCGGCTATGGCTACCTGCGGCGCGCCGAGGGAATCGACGCGGACTGGATCGCCGCCGGCTGCTACGAACTGGTGGTTGCGGGCGAGACGGTGCCGGCGCATGTCCATACCGGCCCGCTCTACGATCCCGCCGCCGTTCGCGTGAAGGCATGACGGAGGAAGGAGAGACCTGTGAGCCTTGACGTCCAGACCCTGACCGGCGGCGAATTCGAGGCTGCATTGCCGGACATCGCCCGGCTGCGCATCGCCGTCTTCCGCGACTGGCCCTACCTCTATGACGGTACCGAGGATTACGAGGCCTGGTATCTCCGCAAGTTACGGGAGGCGGACGGTCACGTGGTCGTGGTCTGCCGCGACGGGGAACGCATTGTCGGCGCCGCAACCGGCGCGCCCCTGGCCAGCCAGCACGCGGAATTCGCCGCGCCGTTCCGCGCGCTCGGGGAAGACCCGGCGGACTGGTTCTATTGCGCGGAATCGGTGCTGCTGCCCGCCTACCGGGGCCACGGCATCGGCCATGCCTTCTTCGACCGGCGCGAGGACCATGCCCGCGCCCTCGGCCTCAGGAACGCGACCTTCTGCGGCGTGGTGCGGCCGGACGACCATCCGAAGCGGCCCGCGGACTACCGCCCGCTCGACGGCTTCTGGCGCAAGCGGGGCTACGCGCCGATGCCCGGCGTTACCACGGACTTCCCGTGGAAGGATATCGGCGAGACCGCGGAGACCGCCAAGGTCATGCAGTTCTGGGCCCGGCGCGGTCTCTGATCGGCCGTGACGCGCCCGCCCGGCAATGCTATTAGCCGCTGCATGAAACCGGCCGGCGGCACGACCTTTCTCGGATACCTGCGCAGGGAGCGCCACGCCCTCCTCCTGTTCGCCGGCCTGCTGTTCGCCGCGCAATGGGCGCTTCCCGTCGCCTTTGCCGGCACCATCGATCCCGGCATCTGCTTCGGCGATCCCGACCATGACGGGTCCCATCCCCACGACGAACCCGGCTGCTGCCCCTGCGTCGCGGGATGCGGCAAGACCGCAGCGAGCCGGACCCTGCCCGCCATCACCGGCGGCTTCCCGGAAATGCCGCTCCGTTCCCTGGCGGTTGCCGGTGTCGGCGATTTCGCGACCCTGTCGCGGCCATCCGGCATCAATCCCTTCGACGCTTCCGGCCGTGGACCGCCTGCCCGCTCCTGATTTTCTCTGACTTCACAGTTGAAATCCGTCCGCATTCCGGACGACCTACCAGGAGCATTCCACATGACGACCATCATCCGCGCCGCGCTCGTCGCGGCAGCTTTCCTCCTGTCAGCCACCGCCGCCGGGGCGCATGACACGAAACTCGGCGACCTCGTCTTGTCCGGCCAGTGGGTCCGCGCGACCGCCGAAGGCGCGCCGACCTCCGCCGGCTACCTCGTCATCCACAATTCCGGCAGCGACGCCGACCGGCTGGTTTCCGCCTCCACCGGCATCTCCGGCCGCACCGAGATCCACACCATGACCATGGATGGCGGGGTGAAGCGCATGCGTCCGCTCGAGAACGGCATCGAGATTCCCGCGGGGTCCACGATTGCACTGAAACCGGGCGGTGAGCATATCATGATCATGGGCCTGAAGGCCCGGATCGAGGATGGCGCCAAGGTGACGATCCGCCTTGCCTTCGAGAAGGCCGGCGAGATCGACCTCTCCTTCCCCGCCAGCATGAAGCCGGGCGGCCAGGGTCATGGCGGCCACAACATGAAGAAGGCCACCCAATGAACGCGATGAAGATCATCCGCTATGTCGCCTGGGCGCTCTGCGGCGCCGCCGGAATCCTGCTCGGCGTGGTCGCCTTCCAGGCCATCGAGCAGGGCACCGACACCGGACGGAAGATCGGGGAAGCGGGGCGTTTCGGCGCCCCCTTCACCCTCGTCCGCCAGGACGGCGAGGCGGTCACCGATGCGCTGTTCCGGGAACGGCCGTCGCTGGTCTATTTCGGCTTCACCTTCTGCCCGGATGTCTGCCCGACAACCCTCAACGACATGACAATCTGGGCCGATGAGCTCGGTGCGGATGCCGACCGGGTGAATTACGTCTTCGTCACCGTCGATCCGGAACGCGACACGCCGGAGGCGATGAAGAACTACATCGATGCCTTCTCGAACCGCATCGTCGGCATCACCGGCGAGGCCGAGGCCGTGCGCGCGATGGTCCGCAGCTACAAGGTCTATTTCAGCCGGGTGCCGCTGGACGGCGGCGGCTACACCATGGACCACACGGCCGCGGTCTACATGCTCGATTCCGACGGCGATTTCGCCGGCACCATCGCCTACGGCGCCGCCCCCGAGGAAGCCCTGGAGAAGATCCGGAAGCTGCTCGGCAAGAGCTGAGGGAGTGGGAGGCGGCGTTGCGGCCCCAACCTCCCCCAAAACCGTCACCAACGATGACCTGCTCCTGCCAGTTTATTCCCCTCGTTCCCACGAAAGTGGGAACCTCGTGAGCCAGTCACCTTGATCGAGGCAGAGGCTCCCACTTTCGTGGGAGCAAGGGAGATCGCATCGGACGCATCATCCTGAATCTGATTCAGGGTGACGCGGGTTGATTTGTGCGGGGCAATTCCGCAATGGATAGCGAGGCCCATCCCGATGCGGCTGTTGCGAAAGACGTCTCTCCAGCTATCGTCGGAACGATAACTATTGTCAGGGGCCGCCTTGGATAACTCCCGCTTTCCGCGCTGGCAGCGCCTGATCTACCCGGACTGGCTCGTCTCACCGCTGCGGGAGCATCTGGCGCGGCCGAGGGGAACGTTCGTCACCGACACTTTCCAGACCTGCCTTCTGGTGTATCGCCTTACCCTCCTGTCGCCGGTGTTTTGGGTAGGCGTGGTGCTGTGGTTCTTGCTGGAGCCGGTGCTAAACTGGCCAGCCGATCAGTTGTTCCGCGCAGCTTATGAACCGATAGAACCTTTTCTGATTCGGCTTTCTTATGCCATGACGTCCGCTGATTACTTGGAATCCCTGATAAGGCAATCAATTCGCCTTGCATTCCATTTGTTGCCCGGATTTGTGGCCGTCGGGATCACAGTTTTCTACCTGCTGCGACATCCTCTGCTCTTATCAGCAACGGGAAGACTTCGGTCTTCGATGTTGCGGCGCGCACCCGTATTTGCCGCCTCCGTCATCGCACTGCCGTTCATAGTGGTTTTCGCGCTACAACCAGTTGTCTACGGAACTGGATTCCTGATTCACGGCGTCGAAGACTACAT
>JAVKCR010000058.1:0-5741 GCA_040222645.1 Rhodospirillales bacterium | reverse complement strand
CACCCGCAAGCGCAAGCTGCTGGAGAAGCAGAAGAAGGGGAAGAAGAAGATGCGCCAGTTCGGCAAGGTCGAGATTCCCCAGTCCGCCTTCCTCGCCGCGCTCAAGATGGGCGACAGCTGACCGGCCTCGCCGCCGGGGATTGCCCACCCCGGCCCGGGCATGGTCTGATCCCGCTGCAATGAACGGCGATTTCGAAACCACCTCGGCGGTGCTCCGCCGCCTGGCATCGGCCCAGCCCGGCCGCCAGGCCGTCATCGAGGACGGCACGGCCTATACCTATTCGCGGTTCGCGCGCGATCTCGACCGGGTCCATGCGGCCATCGACGGCTGGGACCTCGGGCCGGGCGCGCTCGCCGCAATCGAATGGCGCGGCCTCTACCGGCACTGGCTGCTGCTGCTGGCTCTGTCCGAACGCGGCGTCGCCACCGCCAGCTACCTGCCGGCGGAACAGCGAAAGAACCGCGAGATCCTGGCCGATGCGGATGCCGTGATCGCCGACCCGTCCGGTGCGCCCGGCGGCATCGGGCGCCTGGTGCCGGTCGACGATGGCTGGTGGAAGGAAACCCTGTCGCTCAAGCGTCCCGCACGGTTCGAAGCGGTTGTGGTCGACCCGTCGATGCCGGTCCGGCTGGTGCAGAGTTCCGGCACCACAGGTGTGCGCAAGCGCATGCTCCGGACCCACGCGAATGACGAGTTCCGCATCGGTCTGCACCGCGACTGCCTCGGTCTCGATTCGTCGAGCCGCTTCCTCGTCTGCATGTCGTTCGCCATGCAGGGCATCTATCTCGGTGCGCAGGCCGCGCTCCGGCAGGGGGCGTTGATCGTCTACCGGTCCGGTCCCGAACCCTGGCGGGCCTTCCGGGAGCGCCGGCCGAGCCATGCCACCATGCTGCCGATCAAGCTCGAGGCGCTGCTCGACCAGATGCCGGAACCGGCGCCGAAGAACGGCTTCCTGAAGATCCTGATTCAGGGCGGAACGGTCTCGCCGGCCCTGCGGAAGAAGGCTCGGGAGATGATCGGCGCCGACCTGATCGAAACCTATGCCACCAACGAGGCCGGCATGATCGGAGTTCTCGCGGAGGATGGCGCAGGGTCATTGCTGCCCGGTATCGAGATGATTCTGGTGGATGACGCCGGCAATCCGGTCGAAAAGGGATCGGGGCTGGTGCGCGTCCGTACGCCGGGTCTTGTCGCCAATTTCCACAACGACGAGAAGACCAGCGCCCGGCTGTTCCGCGGCGGCTGGTTCCAGCCCGGCGACCTGGCGGAAATGCCGGCGCCAGGCCGCTTCCGGCTGATCGGCCGGTCCGACGACCTGCAGAATTATCGCGGGGTGAAGTTCCTGCCGGACTATTTCGAGCGTGCCTTGCGCGAGCGGCTGGAGGTCGCCGACCTCTGCGTCACCGTCCAGCCCGGTTCAGACCCGGGTTTCTGGGTCTTGTTCGCACCGAAGGCCGGGGGCGCCGATGGCCGCAAGGTGGCTGAAGTGGCCTATGAAGTGCTGCCGAAGGCGCTCGGGCGGATCGGTATCCTGCCGGTGCGCTCGCTGCCGCGTACCGAAACCGGCAAGCTGCGTCGCGAGGAGATCGCGTCGACCTTCGGGCGGAAACTTGCCGCGGAGCAGACGGGGAAGGAAATTGGGTGAGCGCAGCGAGCGGCATGGCAAATCTGCGGTCCCCAAATCGCCGCCGAACCTGTATCAATAGAGTGAATGTGAAGCCCTTCTGGGGATGCGATTGCCGGGAGGCCGAAAAAGCCGACCTGCGCAATGCAGGCATCAGGGGATAAGTGATGGAACTTGGCCTCGCGGGCAGGGTGGTCGTGGTCACGGGCGGCGGCTCGGGGATCGGCGCCGCCATCGTCGAGGACCTGGTCCGCGAGGGCGCACGCCCGGTCATCCTGGGCCGCGATGCGCCGGACCCGGACTGGCTCGCCGGTCCGGGCGGCAATGCGGATTTCATCGTGCTCGAACTTGCCGACGACGATGCCTGCCGCCGCGCCGCGGATGATGTCCGCGAGAAATGGGGGCCGATCTACGGGCTGGTCAACAATGCCGGCGCCAATGACAGCGTCGGGCTGGAGGCAGGGCCCGAGGCCTTCCGCCAGTCCCTCGACCGCAATCTCGTCCATTACTATACGCTCGCCCACCTGTTCGCGGACGATCTCCGCCGGTCGGGCGGCGCGGTCGTCAATGTCAGTTCGAAGACCGCCGTCACCGGGCAGGGCGACACCTCGGCTTACGTCGCCGCCAAGGCGGCCCAGCTTGGCCTGACGCGGGAATGGGCGGCGGCCTTCGCCGATGCGGGCGTGCGGGTCAACGCGGTGGTGCCGGCGGAAGTGATGACCCCGCTCTACCGCGACTGGCTCGGCACCTTCCCCGACCCGGACGCGCGGCTTGCCGAGATCACCGCGCGGATTCCGCTCGGGCAACGGATGACCGAACCGTCGGAGATCGCCGCCATGGTGGTGTTCGCGCTGTCGAACCGGGCCCGGCACCTGACCGGACAATGGCTGTTCGTCGACGGGGGCTACACCCATCTCGACCGGGCGCTTGAGAGGAGAGCCACATGAAGGCCAACCATATCCTGCTGTCGCCGAAGGACGATGTGCTGATCGCGCTCGACGATCTGCCGGCCGGGATGCAGCTCGGCGGGGTGACGCTGGCCGCGGCGGTATCGCGCGGCCACAAGATCGCCCGCCATGACATCGCCGCAGGCGCGCATGTCCGGCGCTACGGCCAGATCATCGGCCGGGCGATGACGGCGATCCCGGCAGGTGTGCATATACACAACCACAATCTCGCGATGGCCGACCATGCACAGGATTACGACATCGGCAGCGACGTGCGCCCGGTCGCGCCCGCCAACGAGGCGCGGACCTTCCAGGGCTTCCGCCGCGCCGACGGCCGCTTCGGCACCCGGAACTATATCGGGGTTCTGACCTCGGTGAACTGCGCCGGTTCGGTCGCCAATTTCATCGCCGAGGCGGCGGAGAAGACGGACTGGTACCGGGCGCTCAAGAATGTCGACGGTATCGTGCCGATCGCGCATGCCTCGGGCTGCGGCATGTCGGGCACCGACGAGGGGTACGACACGCTCTACCGCACCATCCGCGGCTATGCCCGCAACCCGAACTTCGCCGGCATCCTGCTGGTCGGGCTCGGCTGCGAGGTGATGCAGGTCTCCGACCTCGTCGGCGAGGAGCGCATGCGGGCCGACGGCCAGTTCCACTACATGACCATCCAGCAGACCGGCGGCACCAGGAAAACCGTCGAGCGCGGGGTGGAGATCGTGCGCGAGCTCTGCGAGACCGCAGACCGGCTGGAGCGCGAGCCGGTGCCGGTGTCCGAACTGGTGATCGGCATGCAATGCGGCGGTTCCGACGGCTATTCCGGCATCACCGCCAACCCAGCGCTCGGCATCGCCTCCGACCTGCTTGTGTCGCACGGCGGCACGACGATCCTCTCGGAGACGCCGGAGATCTACGGCGCCGAGCATCTGCTGACCCGCCGCTCGGTGAGCCGCGAGGTCGGCGAGAAGCTGATCGAGCGCATCCGCTGGTGGGAAGCCTACACCGCGCGCAACATGGGCGAGATGAACAACAACCCGAGCCCCGGCAACAAGAAGGGCGGGCTGACGACCATCCTCGAGAAATCCCTCGGCGCGGTCGCCAAGGGCGGCTCGGCGCCGCTGGAGGGGGTCTACCTCTTCGCCGAGCCGATCGACCGGAAGGGCTTCGTCTACATGGACAGTCCCGGCTACGACCCCTGCTCGGTGACCGGCCAGATCGCGTCCGGCGCCAATCTCGTCGTCTTCACCACCGGGCGCGGCTCGGTCTCCGGCTTCAAGCCGGTGCCCTGCATCAAGGTGGCGACGAACACCGAGATGTACATGCGCATGCAGGACGACATGGACATCAATACCGGCGACGTGCTCGACGGCGTCTCGCTGGCCGACAAGGGTCGCGAGATGTTCGAATTGTTCATCCGCACCGCCTCGGGCGCGGAGACGAAATCCGAGGGCCTCGGTTTCGGCGGGGTCGAGTTCGTGCCCTGGCAGATCGGGGCGGTGATGTGAGCTGGGGAATGACTGAATGACGGGGAGACTTCAGGGAAAACGCGCGCTGGTGACGGCGGCCGGGCAGGGGATCGGCCGCGCATCCGCGCTTGCCATGGCGCGCGAGGGCGCCCGGGTGCTGGCGACCGACATCAACGGCGTGGCTCTGCAGGGGCTTGCGGCGGAGGGGATCGATATCCGCATTCTCGATGTCCGCGACCCGGATTCCATTGCCGTGGCGGTGGCGGCGGCGGGGCCGCTCGACGTGCTGTTCAATTGCGCCGGCTTCGTCGCCGGCGGCACCATCCTCGAATGCGACGAGGAACAATGGGCCTTCTCGCTCGACCTCAACCTGACCGCCATGTACCGCATGTGCCGCGCCTTCCTGCCCGGCATGATCGCGTCCGGCGGCGGGTCGATCGTCAACATGTCCTCGGTCGCCTCCTCGGTGATCGCCGCCCCCAACCGCTTCGTCTACGGCACCACCAAGGCCGGGGTGATCGGCCTGACCAAGTCCATCGCCGCGGATTTCGTCGGCCAGGGCATCCGCTGCAACGCCATCTGCCCGGGCACCGTGCAGAGCCCGTCGCTGGAGGAGCGGCTTGCCGCCACCGGCGATTACGGGGCGGCCCGCGCCGCCTTCGTCGCCCGCCAGCCGGTCGGCCGGCTCGGCACGCCGGAAGAGATCGCGGGGCTGGTCATCTACCTCGCATCCGACGAAAGTTCCTATACCACCGGCGTCGCCCACGTGATCGACGGCGGCTGGGCCAACATCTGAAGGACAAGACATGAAGCTGCTGCGTTACGGCCCCCCGGGGTCTGAGAAACCCGCCATCCTCGCCGCCGACGGCACCATCCGCGACCTGTCGGCGCATGTCGCCGATATCGGCGGCGACGCGCTATCGCCCGCCGGCCTCGATAAGCTGCGGCAGATCGACCCGGCATCGCTACCGGCCGTCGATGCGGCGGCCCGGCTCGGCCCCTGCGTGGCGGGGACCGGGAAGTTCATCTGCATCGGCCTCAATTATGCCAACCATGCCGCAGAATCCGGCATGGACGTGCCGCCGGAACCTGTCGTCTTCATGAAGGCAAACTCGGCGATCTGCGGCCCGAACGACCCGATCATCATCCCGCGCGGCTCGGTGAAGACCGACTGGGAAGTGGAACTGGCGGTGATCATCGGCGCGAAGGCGAAATACGTCTCCGAGGCCGATGCGATGAACCATGTCGCCGGCTACACCATCGCCAACGACGTCTCCGAACGCGCCTTCCAGATCGAGCGCGCCGGACAATGGACCAAGGGCAAGAGCTGCGACAATTTCGGTCCGCTCGGCCCCTGGCTGGTGACCCGCGACGAGGTCGCCGACCCGCAGGATCTCAAGCTCTGGCTGACGGTCGATGGCGAGACCATGCAGGACGGCTCGACCCGCACCATGGTCTACGGCGTCGCCCATCTCGTCTCCTATCTCTCGCAACTGATGACGCTGCATCCCGGCGACGTGATCTCGACCGGTACCCCGCCCGGCGTCGGCATGGGCATGAAGCCGCAGCGCTACCTGAAGGCCGGCGAGGTGGTCGAACTCGGCATCGAGGGGCTCGGCACACAGCGCCAGGAGGTCATCGCCGATTGATCGCGCTGATCGACACCCACCGGCACCTGATCCTGCGCGACCGCTTCGGCTATG
>JAVKCR010000057.1:0-9135 GCA_040222645.1 Rhodospirillales bacterium | reverse complement strand
GCCCGGCGGGCAAGCCGCTCGTCACCACCTCGACCACGTCGCCGATGCTGGAGCCGGACTTGCGCACCCCGTCGAGATAGCCTTCCCAGCGCTGTGCGGCCTGCCGGTCAGGGCAGAACAGCGGGTTGTCGTTGACGGCGTCCCAGTCCCAGTTCGCCCGGTCGATGCCGTGCGGGCCGATCTTCACCAGCGCGCCGCGGACGGAGACCGTCTCGCCCAGCAGCTTGCGGGCGATGGCGCCGGCGGCGACCCGCATCGCGGTCTCGCGCGCGCTGGAGCGCCCGCCGCCGCGGTAGTCGCGGATGCCGTACTTGGTCCAGTAGGCGATGTCGGCATGGCCGGGGCGGAATTTCTCGGCGATGTCGCCGTAATCCTTCGAGCGCTGGTCGACATTCTCGATCATCAGCGAGATCGGCGTGCCGGTGGTCTTGCCCTCGAAGGTGCCGGAGAGAATGCGCACCTGGTCTGGCTCGCGGCGCTGGGTGGTGAAGCGCGACTGGCCGGGGCGGCGGCGGTCGAGTTCCTTCTGGATCTCTTCCTCGGTGATCGCGATTCCGGGCGGGCAGCCGTCGATCACGCAGCCGATGGCCGGGCCGTGGCTTTCGCCCCAGGTCGTGACCCGGAACAGCCGCCCGAATGAATTGTCGGACATGTGTCAGACCGTCGCGATGTCGGGCGCGTCCACAGCCTTCATGCCGACGACATGGTAGCCCGAATCGACATGGTGAACCTCGCCGGTGACCCCGGTCGAGAGATCGCTCAGCAGGTAGAGCGCGGAACCGCCGATATCTTCCAGCGTCACGTTGCGCTTCAGCGGCGAATTCAGCTCGTTCCAGCGCAGGATGTAGCGGAAATCGCCGATGCCGGAGGCGGCCAGCGTCTTGATCGGGCCGGCGGACAGCGCGTTCACCCGCACGTTCTGCTCACCCAGGTTGGCGGCGAGGTAGCGGACACTGGCTTCAAGTGCGGCCTTGGCGACGCCCATGACGTTGTAATGCGGCATCACCCGTTCGGCGCCGTAATAGGTCAGCGTGACCATCGAGCCGCCGGAGGTCATCAGCTCGGCGGCGCGCCGGGCGATGGTGGTGAAGGAATAGCAGGAGATATCCATGGTCCGGGCGAAATTGTCCGCCGTGGTGTCGGCATATTCACCCTTCAACTGGTCCTTGTCCGAATAGGCGATGGCATGGACGAGGAAGTCGATCTTGCCCCACTTGCGGCGCAGTTCGTCGAACACGCCGTCGATCGAGGCATCGTCGGTGACGTCGCAATTGATCAGGGTGTCGGCACCGATCGATTCGGCGAGCGGACGCACGCGCTTTTCCAGCGCAGGGCCCTGGAAGGTGAAGGCCAGTTCCGCGCCCTGGTCGGCAAGGGCCTGGGTGATGCCCCAGGCGATGGACTGCTTGTTCGCCACGCCCATGATCAGGCCACGCTTGCCCGCCATCAAACCCTGTTCTGCCGCCATTTTCACCACCCGATTCCGCCTTGTTCGCCACAGCGCGCATCCTACAGCACAAAAACGCATAGGCAATCGCGTCCGGGGTTCGCCAAATCGCCGGGATTGGCTATTCTACCGGAGAATTCTGAGGAGCAAATGCCGCGCATGATCAGTTTCGACGAGTTGTTGGTCCGCATTCTGCCGCTGCTGCTGGTCTTCAAGCCGGCGGGGTCGCTGCTGCGCTACATCGCGGCGCGGTTCTCCGGCGACAAGTGCCTGCGGATCGCCGCCTCGCTCAGCTACACCTCGCTGCTGGCGCTGGTGCCGATGCTGGCGATCTCGCTCTCGATCCTCTCGGCCTTCCCGGTGTTCGACGAGGCGCGGGACGGCATCCAGCAACTGATCTTCGACAATTTCGCGCCGAATACCGGCGAGGCGCTGACGGATTATATCCAGACCTTCATCAAGAACACGGCCGGCCTGACGGCGATCGGCATCGTCGGCCTTGCGGCGACCGCCGTGATGCTGCTCGCCACCATCGAGGATGCCTTCAACACCATCTTCCGGGTCGAGAAGAAGCGGCCTTTCATCGGCCGCCTGCTGGTGTTCTGGGCGGTGCTGACCATGGGTCCGCTGCTGATGGGTGCCTCCTTCTCGCTGTCATCCTATTTCTACGCGCTGGCGGAGGTCTTCGACACCGAGGTGGTGTCGGGCCTGACCTCGCTGGTGCGCGACCTGATCCCGGTCCTCCTGTCGGCGGCCGGATTCGCGGTTACGTCTTCATGCCGAACCGGCCGGTGAAGCTGCGCCATGCCGTTGTCGGCGCGCTGATCGCGGCAACCCTGTTCGAAATCCTCAAGTCGGGCTTCACCTCGCTGGTGATCGGCGGCGGCACCTACTCGACGATCTACGGCGCCATGGCGACGGTGCCGATCTTCCTGGTCTGGATGTACGTCTCCTGGACCGTCGTTCTCTTCGGGGCGCTGCTCACCGCGGCCCTGCCGGACTGGATGGCCGACCGGAAATACGACCCGACCGTCGATACCGATCCGCGCAAACGCCTCGACCGGGCGCTGGCGGTGCTGTCCGCCATGCTGGAAGACACGCGGTCTGCCGGCACCCTGACCCAGGAAGAACTCTGCGCCGCCGCCGGCCGCGGCGAGCACGAGTTTCACGGAGCGATCGAGGAACTCTACGAGGCCGGTTTCATCGAACAGACCTCGGATGAGAAGTGGGTGCTGTCACGCGACCTGACGAAGGCGACGCTCTACGATCTCTACGATGCCTTCGGATGCGGCATCCATGCGGCGGGCGGCGATGAGGACGACCCGAAGACGGACTGGCGGAAAGAGCTGAACGAGATCTGCGGCACGCTTGACCAGGATCATCGGAAAATACTGGCCATGCCGCTGGCGGATTTCCTGGATGGCCGCGTTGCGCCGAGCGCCCGGGCGGCGGAGTAGAGCGTCGACCGACGGTCAGTTCGCCGGCACCCATTCACCCTGCGCATTGCGGCAGGCGGTGCCGTGCAGGGTTTCCGAACGGCCATCGATATTGACGGTCTGGGTGTACGGCCGGCACCACTGGTTGTTGGCGTTCTGGTACGGCGATTGCGGGGTCACGGTGCCGCTGTGGCCCGTGTCCGGATTGGACCAGCTTGCCGTCGTGCCGGATTGCCGGGTCTCCAGCGTTTTCTGGGTGGTGTTGTGCATGGCCAGCTGGTCGGCCCGGTCGAGCGACTTGCCGACCTCGTTGCCGAGCCAGGCGCCGGCCAGTACGCCGACCGCCGTCGCCGCGAGCTGCCCCTTGCCGCCGCCGAACTGCGCGCCGGCCAGGCCACCGAGGCCCGCGCCAAGCAGCGTGCCGCCGATCTCCTTGTTGCCGGTATTCTGCGTGCAGCCCGCGACCAGGAGGCCACCGGCGATGGTCGCTGCAATCAGGCTTTTCGCGAACATGACAATCGATCCTCTGTTGCTGTCGGGGCGTGAACGCCGAAGCGTTGCAACCGTTCCCCTTGCGTCGCATGATTTGTTGCGGTCAAGTGTGGCAATCCTATGTCTTAACCTGTTGAAAAACTGTGAGCAGGATCACGCCTGATGGACCGTTTCGCCCGTTCCGAACCTTTTGACCGCTTTGCCGCCTGGCTCAAGGAGGCGGAGGCCGGCGAACCCAACGACCCGAACGCGATGGCGCTTGCCACCGCGGATGCCGAGGGCCGGCCGTCGCTCCGCATGGTGCTGCTCAAGGGCCATGACGACCGGGGCTTCGTCTTCTACACCAACCTCGGCAGCCGCAAGGGCAAGGACCTGGCCGCCAATCCCTACGCGGCCCTGCTATTTCACTGGAAATCGCTGCGCCGGCAGGTGCGGGTTGAGGGGGCGATCGAGAAGGTGACGGATGCAGAGGCCGATGAATATTTCGCGTCGCGCCCGCGCGGCAGCCGCATCGGCGCCTGGGCCTCGATCCAGTCCCGGCCGATGGAAGGCATGATGGTGCTGGAAAAGCGCGTCGCGGAATATACCGCGAAATTCGGGGTCGGAGAGATTCCGCGTCCGGAGCACTGGTCTGGCTTCCGCCTGCTGCCGGAGCGCTTCGAATTCTGGCAGGACCGCAAGTTCCGCCTGCATGAGCGGGTCATCTTCAATCCGGACGGCGACGGCTGGACGACGGAACGGCTGTTCCCGTGAGCCGCACCGGCCAGGAATCCGATTCCCGGCTGATCCGTTCGGCGACCTACGCCTCGGTCGGGGTTGCCGGCATCCTGATCGTGGCGAAGTTCGGCGCCTGGCAGGCCACCGGTTCGGTAAGCCTGCTGTCGACCCTGCTCGATTCGCTGCTCGATGCCTGCGCGTCGTTGATCAACATGCTGGCGGTGCGCCAGGCGCTGCAGCCGGCCGACGCCGAGCACCGGTTCGGTCACGGCAAGGCCGAGGCGCTGGCCGGGCTCGCGCAATCCACCTTCATTGCCGGTTCGGCGCTGTTTCTGACCATCGAGGCGGTCCACCGCCTGATCGATCCGGAACCGATCGAGCGCGGGACCATCGGCCTTGTGGTGATGGCGCTTTCCATCGCGTTGACACTGCTGCTGGTCGGTTTCCAGACCTACGTGGTCCGTCGCACGGGGTCGGTCGCCATCAAGGCGGATTCCCTGCATTACCGGGCCGATGTGCTGGTCAATCTCGGGGTCATCGCGGCGATCGTCATCGGCACCTTCTGGAACCTGCCGATCGCCGATCCGCTGATCGCGCTCCTGATCGCCGGTTACATCGTCCATGGGGCCTGGCAGATCGGGCGGTCCTCGCAGGACATGCTGATGGACCGCGAACTGCCGGACGAGGACCGCAACCGGATCGTCGAGATCGCGCTCGCCAACGAGGATGTGCTCGGAATCCACGATCTGCGCACCCGTCAGTCCGGCCGCGACATCTTCATCCAGATGCATATGGATTTCGATCCGCACATTCCGCTGCTGTTCGCCCACGGCATTTCCGAGGAGGTCGAGGCGAACATCCGCCGCGCCTACCCGAACGCCGAGGTGATCATTCACGAGGACCCGGCCGGTTTCGGCGACGAACCGGTCAATCCGGAGATGCCGGAAGAGGCCGGGGAGAAGGCCGGCTAACCGAAGAGGTCGCGCTGCACGGGCTGATCCTCGACCGAGGCCAGGGTTCCCGGCCGCACAGGTTCCAGCAGGTCCCGGCAATCGGCGAAATGGCGGCCGGGCGCGATCCAGTCGGACTCGCGTTCCGGTGCGAGGATCACCGGCATGCGGCTGTGGATCGCCTCGACATCCCGTCCGGGAACGCAGGTGATGATGGTGAAGCGCTCGCCGTCGGTCAGCCCGGCGAAGGCAAAGATTTCCCCGTCACGCCGGGCGATGCGGTTCTTCAGCTTCGCGGACCCCGCCTTGCGCCATTCGAAATAGGCGGTCGCCGGCACCAGGCAGCGCTGTTCGAGGAGCGGGCGGAAGGTCGGCTTCTCCTCCAGCGTCTCCGCCCGGGCATTGATCAGCGGCTTGCCGTCCCACGGCGCCGGCAGCCCCCAGGGCAGCGCGACGGCCCTGCCGCCCGGCAGCACGGCGACGGCGCGGTCGGTGGGACGGATCTCGCCGTCCGGGAAATTGAACTCCGGCAGCACGGCGAGGCCGAACCGCTCTATGAGCCGGCCCGGCGGGCTGTTCTGTTCATAGCGTGCGCACATCGCCGATTTCCCGTTGGTGATTCCGTTCCGGATATCCATAATCCGCGCCATGCAGAATGATCGCAAGACGCTGATCCTGACCGGCGCAAGCCAGGGGATCGGCCATGCCACCGTCCAGCGCTTCTCTGATGAGGGATGGCGCATCATCACCTGTGCGCGCCAGGACATTCCGCCGCATTGCAAGGCGGACCCGAACTGGACCGCCCATATCGTGGCCGACCTGTCGCAGCCGCAAAGCACGCTCGACTTCATCGACCGGGCGAACGAGATCATCAGCGATGGTCCCGTGCATGCGCTGGTCAACAACGCCGCACTATCCCTGAAGACCGACTACCGGGAGCGCCTCGGCTGCCTGAATGGCGACATCGACGCCTGGCGGGAGGTCTTCGAGCTGAATTTCTTCGCGCCGCTCAAGCTCTGCCGTGGCTTTGCCGGGGCGCTGGCCCGCGGCAAGGGAGCGATCGTCAATATCACCTCCATCGCCGGGCATTACGTGCATCCGTTCGCGGGTTCGGCCTATTCCACCTCGAAGGCGGCGCTGTCGGCGCTGACCCGGGAACTGGCCGTGGAACTGGCTCAGCTCGACGTCCGGGTCAATGCCGTCGCCCCGGGCGAGATCGCGACCTCCATGGTCCAGCCGGAATACGAGGAACTGATCCCGCGCATCCCGATGGAGCGGCTGGGCAGCCCGTCGGACGTCGCGGCAACCGTGTTCCGCCTCTGCGGGGAAGATTTCGGCTATGTCACCGGCACCGAGGTCTTCGTCACCGGCGGCCAGCACCTGGTCTGAACGGGCTTCAGTCCTCGTAAGCCTTCGGGTTGGTCAGAACCCGCCAGATCGTGAAGGCGCCGCCAAGGAAGGCGAGCACAGAGGCCAGCGAATCGACCATGGCGCGGACGGTGACGGGGCCGGTCAGGACCGCGTCGTAATCGAGTTCGAAGAACCAGACGAGCAGTACCGAGATCAACGCGCCGCCGGCCAGGGATATCAGCGCCGCCGTGATGCGATTCATGCCCTCGCCGCCGTCACTCGCGCCCATAGACATCCTCCAGCCGTTCGATGTCGTCCTCGCCGAGATAGCCGCCGGTCTGCACCTCGATGAGGCGGAGCGGGGTGTCGCCCGGGTTCGCCAGCCGATGAACCGTGCCGACCGGGATATAGATCGATTCGTTCTCGCGCATGGTCCGCCGCTCCTCGCCGCAGACCACGTCGGCGAGGCCATTGACGACGACCCAGTGTTCGGCGCGCTTCGCATGGCGCTGCAGCGAGAGGCTCGAGCCCGGGTTGACGGAGATATGCTTGACCTGGAAACGCTCGCCGACATCGATCGACTGGTAATAGCCCCAGGGGCGGTAGACCCGTTGCGGCGTGGTCGCAGCGGGATGGCCGGCGGCGGTCAGCTGCTTCACAAGGTCGCCGAGCTGGGCGGCCTTGTTGCGGTCGGTCACGAGGAAAGCGTCGGGCGTGGCCACGATCGCGAGGTCCTCGACCCCCAGCGCCACGACCAGCGGTCCGGTGGTCCGCACCAGGCTGTTGCTACTTTCGGAGATCAGCACGTCGCCGCCGGTGACATTGCCGCGCGCGTCCTTCTCGCCGATTTCCCAGAGCGCATGCCAGGAGCCGACATCCGACCAGCCCATGTCGACGGGCACGACGGCGGCGCGGGCGGTATGCTCCATCACCGCGTAATCTATCGAGACGCCGTCGATCGCCGAGAAGGCGTCGGCATCGAGGCGGAGGAAATCCATGTCGCGTTCGGCCCGGGCGACCGATGTCTCGGCGGCGGCGAGCAGCGCCGGGCGCAACCGTGCCAGCTCGGAGATCATGTCGGACGGACGGAACACGAAGATGCCGGAATTCCAGAGATAGCCGCCATCGGCGAGGTAGCGTTCGGCGGTCTCGGCATTCGGTTTCTCGGTGAATTCGTCAACTTCAAGCGCGCCTGCGACCTTGCCGAGACCCTTGCCGCAGCGAATGTAGCCGTAGCCCGTTTCCGGCCGGTTCGGGGTGATGCCGAAAGTCGCGAGGTGACCGTTCCGTGCCGCCTCGGCGGCCGTTCCGACGGCTTCCAGGAAGGCTGCGCGGTCACTGACCACATGGTCCGACGGCATCAGCACGACCGGTGCATCGCCATGCCGGTCGCGGGCGAGGAGGGCGGCGACCGCGGCGGCGGGCGCGGTATTCCGGCCGACCGGCTCCAGCACGATCTCCCCGACCGGCAGCTGCTTCTCGCGGGCCTGCTCGGCAACCACGAAACGATGTTCATGGTTGCAGATCACGATGGGGGAGGTGAAGGGGCCGCCAAGGACCCGCCGGAGCGCGCCCTGCAGCAGCGTCTCGTCACCGGCCAGCACCTGCAGCTGCTTCGGGTAGAGCGAGCGCGACAACGGCCAGAGGCGGGTTCCGGAACCTCCGGACAGGATAACAGGTACGAGATCGGTCATGGGCTTCGGAACACTCCGTATCGTGCCTACACGATAGCGCCTTGATCGCCAACTGTATTCGGTGCGGAAAATGGTCGCCGTCACGGCGTCGTCATGCATAATTCACATTGTATCGGGCGACAGGGGATATTGTTGGCGACCAGGGACAGCATTGCGTTTCCGGACGAGCTCTTCGACCGGCTGGCGAAGCTTGGCGTCGGCCTTGCCGGCCAGTCCGTGCTCGACCTCGGCACCGGCAAGGGCGGTTTCGCGCATGTCTTCGCGGAGCGTGGATGCGAAGTGGTCGCCATCGACCGCTCCCCCGACATGCTGTCGGAAGCGGAGATCATCGACAGCCGGATATCCTGGCGCTGTGCGACGGCCGAGAATACCGGGGAACCCGACGGGAATTATGACGCGGTCGTCGCGGGGCAGGCCTGGCACTGGTTCGACCAGCGCCGCGCCGCGCAGGAAGCCCGCCGGGTGCTGAAGCCGGACGGGTTGATCGCCATCGCGCAGATGGACTGGGTGCCGCGCGCCGGCGGACCGGCGGAGGCAACCGAGGAAATCATCCAGCGCTACAATTCCGACTGGAACATCCTGTTCCGCCAGTCCGACTACATGGGCTGGTCGCGCCAGCTCGGCATCGCCGGTTTCGGCGCCATCCAGGAAGCGACCTTCAATGTCGAGATCGAGGTGGAACTGGCTGTCTGGCGCCGCCGTATCCGATCCAGCGCCGGTGTTGGCGGTGTCCTGCCGAGGGGTATGGCCAATGCGCTAGATGTCGATCTGCAGACCCGCCTGGCCGAAGAATTTCCGGGTCCGGTGCTGCGTATCCTGCACAAGGTCTTCTATCTCGTCGCCAGCGCATGATCGTCGTTTTCGGATCCATCAATCTCGACCTGGTCTTCACGCCCTCCCACCTTCCGGAGCCGGGCGAGACGGTGTTGTGCGACGGCCTTGCCGCCGTTCCGGGCGGCAAGGTGGCGAATGAGGCCGTCCCAGCGGCACGGGCGGTGGCTGACGTGCGCCAGGTCGGGTTCGTCGGCCAGGTTAACATTGCCGCGACC
>JAVKCR010000056.1:0-9815 GCA_040222645.1 Rhodospirillales bacterium | reverse complement strand
CAGCAATATTCCATCCTCGTGATGTCCGACCGCGACCGGATCGCGAAGCTGGCGGACCTGGTGCCCAGCATGCCGTGGATCGCCGGTGCGCCGAACGTGCTGGTGTTTCTCGGCGATGTGCGCCGCATCCGCCGGCTGGCGGAATGGCGCGGCCACGATTACCGCAACAACGTGGCGGATACCTTCATGAACGCGGCGGTCGACGCGGCGATCGCGCTGCAGAGCTTCGTCATCGCGGCAGAGGCGGAAGGACTCGGCATCTGCCCGATCAGCTATATCCGCAATAGGC
Source organism: Rhodospirillales bacterium (assembly GCA_040222645.1). Lineage (GTDB taxonomy): Bacteria > Pseudomonadota > Alphaproteobacteria > Rhodospirillales > HT1-32 > HT1-32. The sequence goes on along the minus strand of JAVKCR010000056.1, from coordinate 9,526 downwards.
TCGACGACCTGCAGGCGCTGCTCGGCCTGCCGGACGGCGTCTTCCCGATCGCCGGCCTCTGCGTCGGCTGGCCGGAGCTGCGCCGCCCGGTATCGATGCGCCTGCCGCCGTCGGTTGTGGTGCATCGCGAAACCTACGACGATTCCCGGCTCATCGAGGAGGTCGAGGCCTACGACGAACGGGCGCATGAACGCCAGCCGATCGCGCCCGGCAGCCAGCGCCATCGCGACCTCTACGGCGAACTCGAGAAATGCGTCTGGTCGGAGAATGTCACCCGTCAGCTTTCCCGGACCGAACGGGAGGGCTTCGCCGGCTGGCTCCGCAAGAACGGTATCCTGCTGGACTGAGCCAATCCGAGGCTTGACGGGGCAGCAACCCGCCCGGCACATTCGTCGCAAGGGGACGCGGAGACGACATGGCGGCAATCATCAGCATTCTGTTCGACGGGCTGGCCTACGCCATGTTGCTGTTCATCATCTCCGTCGGGCTTTCCGTCACCATGGGACTGATGGGCTTCGTCAACCTGGCGCATGGCGCCTTCGCCATGGTCGGCGGCTACGTGCTGGTGTCGCTGATGAACACCGCCGGAATGCCGTTCCTGTTGTCGCTGGCAATCGCACCGGTTGTGGTGGGGGTGGTCAGCATCCTCTTCGAACGGACGATCTACGCACCGCTCTACAAGGCGGGCGAGCTTGACCAGGTGCTGCTTTCCATCGGTCTCGTCTTCGTCGCCATCGGCACGGTGACCTGGCTCTACGGGCCGGCGCCGCCGGCGATCGCCATGCCGGACTACCTGCGCGGCCAGGTCGATCTCGGCTTCCGCGAGGTGCCGACCTACCGCTTCTTCATCATCATCATCGGTTTCGCGATGATGGCGGCGCTCTGGTTCGCCTTCGAGCGCACCCTGCTCGGCGCCAAGATCCGCGCCGCGGTCGACAACCGGCGGATGGCGCAATCCATCGGCATCGACGTCGACCGGCTGTTCGTGCTGGTCTTCGCCATCGGCAGCGGGCTTGCGGCGCTCGGCGGCGGGCTCGCCATCGAGATCGTCGGCATGTCGCCCACCTTCGCCATCCAGTATCTCGTCTACTTCCTGATCGTCGTCGCGGTCGGCGGGCTGGGCAGCCTGTCAGGCGCCTTCGTCGCCGCCATCGTGCTCGGCGTGCTGGACACCGCCGGCAAGTATCTCTGGCCCGACGGCGGCGCCTTCTTCATCTACGCGGCGACGGTGGCCATCCTGCTCTACCGCCCGGCCGGGCTGTTCGGACGGTCGTCGTGAGCGGCGGCATCGACCCGACGGCGCATCTGCGCAACCGCCATCGCTGGCGGCCCGTCGAGGCGCTGCCGTGGCTGACGGCGATCGCGGCCTTTGCATTCCTGTCCGACTATTCCGCGCTCGGCACGCAGATCATCATCATGATCATCTTCGCGCTGTCGGTGGACCTGATCCTGGGTTACGCGGGCATCGTCACGCTCGGCCATGCCGCCTATTTCGGGGCGGGCGCCTACGCGACCGGCATGCTGTCGGCCCATCTCGGCTGGAACGAACCGATCTCGGCATTGCTGATGGGCGGAATCGCCGGCGGTCTGCTCGGCTATGTCTCGGGCCAGGTGCTGCTGCGCTATCACGGCCTGACCCTGCTGATGCTCACCCTGGCCTTCGCCATCCTGCTGCAGGAGGCGGCCAATACCGCGGCGCCGATCACCGGCGGCTTCGACGGCCTGCAGGGCATCGCCTTCGACCCGATCCTCGGGATCTTCGAGAACGATCTCTGGGGCTATAATTACTACTGGTACAGCCTCGCGGTGCTGGCGCTGATGTTCCTGGTCGCGCGCCGCATCGCCTATTCGCCGTTCGGCCGCTCGCTGGTTGGCGTGCGCGAGAACGTGCGGCGGATGAACGCCATCGGCTCGCCAGTCTTCTCCCGGCTGGTCGCGATCTACACCATTTCCGCCGCCATGGCCGGGATCGCGGGCGGGCTGTTCGCCCAGTCCAACGCCTTCGTCACCCTCGACGTGCTGTCCTTCGCGCGGTCCGGCACGGTGCTGATCGTGCTGGTGCTCGGTGGCACGGGCCGGCTCTACGGCGCCTTCATCGGCGGCGCGGTCTACATGATCCTTGAGGACGAGCTGTCGCGCATGAGCCCGGAATTCTGGGAAATCGGCGTCGGCCTCGTGCTGGTCGCGGTGGTGCTGTTCTTCCGTGGCGGCCTGCTCGGCGCGGTGGATATCGCGGTCAGGCGGCTGCGCGGAAAGGGCGCGTCATGAGCGTGGCGCTCGAACTCGGCGGGCTCGAGTCACATGTCGGCGCGCGGCATGTCACGCGCACCGTCAGCCTGACGCTGGCGGCCGGTGCGCGCCATGCGCTGATCGTCCCGAACGGTGCCGGCAAGACCACCCTGGTCAATCTGGTGACCGGCGCGCTCAAGCCCGATGCCGGCCGCGTCGTGCTCGGCGGCCGCGATATCACCGGTCTCAGCCAGGCCGAGCGGGTGCAGGCGGGGATCGCGCGGACCTTCCAGATCAACCAGCTGTTCCGGGGGCTGAGCGCGCTGGAGAACGTGGTGCTGGCGCTGGCCGAACGCGACAACGAGGCGCGGAACTGGTGGCGGCCGGCGGGGCTCAACTCGGCGCTGCTCGACGAGGGCATGGCGATCCTGAAAAGCCTCGGCATCGTCGGCGACGCGGAAAAGACCATCGCCGGGCTGCCCTATGGCCGCCAGCGGCTGGTGGAGATCGCCATCACGCTGGCGTTGAAGCCGAAGGTGTTGCTGCTCGACGAGCCGGCGGCGGGCGTGCCGTCGGTTGAGAGCGACGTGATCCTCGACGTTATCGCGGCGCTGCCGTCCGACATCGCGGTACTGATCATCGAGCATGACATGGACGTCGTGTTCCGCTTCGCGAAGGAGATCACCGTGCTGGTCGATGGCGGGGTGCTGACCTCGGGCCCGCCCGAGGAGATAGCCGCCAACCCGGAGGTGAAGGCGGTCTATCTCGGGGAAGAAAGTCATGGCTGAGGCGCTGCTCACGCTCTCCGGCGTCAGCGCCGGCTATGGCGAAACCGTCGTGCTCGACGGCATCAGCCTCGAGCTTGGCGCCGGGGAAAGCCTGAGCATTCTCGGGCGCAACGGCGTCGGCAAGTCGACGCTGCTGTCGACCATCATGGGCCATACCTCGCTGCATGCCGGGGAGATCGCCTTTGCCGGTACGGCGATCGGGCGGATGAAGCCGCATCTGCGCAGCCGCGCCGGCATCGGCTTCGTGCCGCAGGAGCGCGAGATATTCCCCTCGCTCAGCGTCACCGAGAATTTGCAGGTCGCCGCGCGCGGCAGTGAATGGAGCGTGGAGAAGGTGTTCGCCTTCTTCCCCCACCTGGAGCGCCGCCGGACCAATGGCGGCAACCAGCTCTCCGGCGGCGAACAGCAGATGCTGGCCATCGGCCGTGCGCTGATGGGCGATCCGAAACTGCTGCTGATGGACGAGCCCAGCGAAGGTCTCGCCCCGGTGATCGTCGAGGAACTTGGCCGGTCGATCGCCAAACTGCGCGACAGTACCGGCATGTCGATCGTGCTGGTCGAACAGCATACCCGTTTCGCGCTCGGCTTCTCGACGCGCTGCCTGGTCATGGACCGCGGCCGGGTCGCCTTCGACGGAGCATCCGCCGAGCTCAAGGCCGCGCCGGAAAAGCTGCACCAGCTGATCGGCGTCGGCGGGTAGGTTCGGCGTTACCTTGAGATCGCGCCTGTTTTCTTCCCTCGTTCCCGTGAAAACGGGAACCCAGAGAAAAAATAATGAGCGAAACTACCCTAGATCCCCGCTTTCGCGAGGATGAGGGAGAGTATGGCGGTTTGGGTTTTTGTCTTGGGTCGCATTCACCCCGCGCCGCGCTGGGGGAGTTCAGGGGGAGGTGCGCGGCGCGGGGGAAGCGGTCGGGCTCAGGCTCAGCCGAGCAGGCCCGGGAAGGCGAGTCCGTTGATCAGAACCGAGGCGGTCGTGAAACTGACGGCAAACCAGATCGTATCCATCGGAGGCGTCCTTTCGTGATGAATTTGTCGAGCCGGACAGTGCTCCCGTTGATAAATTAAATCAAACGAGATAAACTTTGAATTAGAACAAGGAAAATTTAACTCGTGAACCTGAAGCAGCTCCGGGCTTTCGTCACCATCGCCGAGACCGGCAGCTTCGCCGAGGCCGCGGAACGGCTGTTCCTGACCCCGGCGGCGATCAGCCTGCAGATGCGCACGCTGGAGGAGGAGCTAGGCGCCGACCTGTTCGACCGCAAGCGCCGGCCGCCGCAGCTTAACGCGCATGGACGCCATCTCGTCCCCTACGCCCAGGAGGCGCTGGCGACGGTGCAGGGGTTCACCGACCGGGCGCGGTCGTCGACCGAACTGGCCGGCACGCTGGCGCTCGGCTGCATCAGCGGCATCACCTCCGACCTCTTGCCGCGCGTGTTGCGCAACCTTCGGCGCAACCATCCCTCGGTCGGGGTACGGATCGAGGAATCGGATTCCGGGTCGCTGACCCAGCGGGTGGTGCGGCGCGAGCTCGACGCGGCGATCGTCACCGATCCCGCGGTGCGCAACCCGGACCTCGAATATGTCGAGGTAACGGCGGAGGCAATGATGGTGGTCGCGGCGACCCGCCACAAAGGCAAGAATGACATCGAGCTTCTGGAACGTCTGCCCTTCCTGTCGCTGTCGCCGGCGTCCGGGGTGGGCCAGTTGACGGATGCGGAGCTGAAGCGCCGGGGCATCGTGACGCGGCCCGCGATGCAGCTCGATTCCACCGTCTCGGTCATCCAGATGGCGGCCGCCGGTCTCGGCGCCGGTATCGTGCCGGTGCAGAAGTCGATCCGAGGCACGGCGAGCCGGGTCTGGGCGACGCCGTTCGGCGCGCCGCCGCTGATGCGCAAGGTGGTGTTCGTCGAACGCCCGGAAAGCCAGCGCTCCGATCTCGCGCGTGCCATCTATGACGAGCTGATCGCCATTCTCTGATCCGTCCTGCGGAATAGGGGCTGGAATTTGTCCGGCCAACTGGCCAGTCTGCCGCCAAACGCAATTCGGACAGGAACGGGAACATGATCAAAGCCGCCATCGTCGGCCTCGGCCGTTGGGGACAGATTCTGGTGAACTCGGTGCAGGATGCCAACGGCCCGAAGGGGGAGAAGATCCGCTTCGTGCGCGGGGTGACGCGCACGCCGGCGAAGGCGGCGGCGTACTGCACCGGGCTCGGCATCCCGCTCGGCGACGATTACGAGGCCGCGCTGGCCGACCCGGAAGTCGATGCCGTCGTGCTCGCCACCCCGCACAGCCAGCATGCCGACCAGATCGTCGCGGCGGCGGAAGCCGGCAAGCATGTCTTCGTCGAGAAGCCCTTCACGCTGACAAAGGCGGATGCGGAACGCGCCGTCGGCGCCTGCCTCAAGGCGGGGCTGGTCTGCGCGCTCGGCCACAACCGGCGCTTCCTGCCCGGCATCCATGAACTGAAGCGAATGATCGACGGGGGCGACCTCGGCGACCTGCTGGAGGTCGAGGCGAATTTCTCCGGCGGCGGCGCCCGCAACTACAAGCCCGGCCAGTGGCGGGCGGACGGCGCGGCGGAAAGCCCGGTCGGCGGCATGACCGGCATGGGCATCCACATGATCGATTCCATGGTCATGCTCTATGGCCGCATCAAGGCGGTGCGCTGCGTCAGCCGGGCGCTCGCCACCGACATCGGCATGGACGACACCTCGATCATCCTGCTCGAGTTCGAGAACGGCCGGCTCGGCACGCTCAACACGCTGGCGGCCACCGAACCCAACTGGCGCATCCAGTTCATGGGCACCAACGGCTGGGCGGAACTGAAGCGCCACACGCTGCTGGAGACCAACATTTCCGGCAAGGGAATCGAGAACCGCAAGTTCGATCCGGTGGATATCGAGCGCGCAGAGCTCGAAGCCTTCGCGGATGCCGCCGCCGGCGGCGCGCCCTACCCGCTGCCGGTCGAGGACGCGATCCACGATTCGGCGGTGCTGGAAGCCATCACCGCCTCGGCCGCCCGCGACGGCGAACGGGTCGCGGTGGGGTGAGCGTTGAAGGCTCACGATTTACAATAAGCAACGTCATCCTGACGAAAGTCAGGACCCATGCCTGAGTGGTAGCTCCACACACGGACTTCGCAGGTGCCCCGGCCTTTCCAACAGTGCCCGGCGGTGAGGCTGTCACGCGCGGCGTCTGCTCAGGCATGGATCCCAAATCAGGTTCGGGATGACGGGAATTTGAGGAACGGATGGCATCAACAATCGATGTCATCCTGAACTTGATTCAGGAGTCAGGATAGACAGGCAAAGCCAAAACGCCCTGGATCCCGTCTTTCGACGGGATGACATCGTATATGTTATTGTGGAGTGTTCGTCGTGAATGCCCGAGATCCCGGGTTCCGCCTGCGGCGGCCCCAGGACGACAACCAACTTAATTGATCATCCCTGGTCCTGGAACAAGTTCAGGACGAGGCAGCCTGTCAGTTCAGCCGCTGCGGGCGGTCGGCGCCGGGGTCGGTGCTTTGCGGCGGACGGGATGCCGGGCCGGCCTGGTGGTGGGTCATGCGCCAGACCGGGCCCTCGCGGACGAAGAGGTTCGTCGCGATCAGGTAATTGCCGGCGATCTCCTCGTAGCAGAGCACGGCGGCGGCGGTGGCGCCCTGTGGCACGACACGAGGATGGACGCAGCGGATCGCCGGCGCGTTCGGGTTCTCGAGGATGTCGCGCCAGGTCTGCAGCACCGCGTCGCGCCCGAAGATCGGGTTCCAGCCGGGATGGATCACCGCCACCGGGTTCTTGGTGGCCCAGAGTGCCTCCATCGCATTCATGTCGCGGCTGACGAAGGCGGCATAGAACGCCTCGTTCGCAAACAGCACGGCGTCGGTTTCGGACATGGACGGTCTCCGGGTAGTTGACGCCCGAGTCTAGGCCGGGGGCCGGGGCGGGGGAAACAGGTTTGGATCGTTTTCCAACTTTGTCATCCCGGGTCCGCCGAAGGCGGAACCCGGGATCTCGGGCATTCGGTGCTGACTCAGGAGATCCCGGACTGGCGCTGTGCGCCATCCGGGATGACGAGCCTATGCTATTTCCCTCGCCCTCACGAAAGTGGGGGCCTCTGAACCGGACGAGGTGACTGGCGCGCGAGGTTCCCACTTTCGTGGGAACGAGGGGGATGACCTGCCAGGAACAGGGTTGATGACAATGGTGGGGTGGGGGCGTGGTTTCATGGAGAAGGTACTTGCTGGCGGTATTGACCCTCTGTCTATCAACCCGCCATTGACCTTATCCCCCTCATCCCCCTCCAATGCTGAACCTTGCCTTTACCGAAGCAGCCGATGTCCATCACGCTCCTCCGCACCTTCGTCGCCATCGTCGATACCGGCAGCTTCCAGGCGGCGGCGGATCGGGTGTTCGTGTCGCCGGCGGCGGTCAGCCAGCAGATGCGCACCCTGGAGGCGAACTTCCAGGCGAGCCTGTTCGATCGCAGCCGGCGCACCCCGCAGCTGACCGTGCAGGGCCGTGCCCTGGTGCCGAAGGCGCGCGAGGTGCTGCGGGTCTATGACGAGATGCTGGCCTCGCTGACGGAAGACGGCGCGCTGCGCGGCGACCTGATCATCGGGGCGGTTTCCTCGGTGATGTCGAGCCTGGCGCCGCGGGCGATCCACGACCTGATGAGCGGCCATCCGGACCTGCATGTCCGCGTCATGCCCGGACCGTCGCACGATCTGCTGGCGGCGGTCGAACGCGGCGAGGCGGACGCCGCGATCATGAGCGAGCCGCCGCGCATCCGCCCCCATCTCGACTGGCGGCCCTTCGCGCGCGAGCGGATGATGCTGATCGCGGCCCGCGATGCCGCACCTGCCGATGCCGCGGAACTGCTCACCACCCGGCCCTATATCCGCATGTCGCGGCAGGCCTGGGTCAGCGACATCGTCGAGGACGTGCTGCAGGAAACCGGCGTGAAGGTGCGCGACAGCATGGAACTCGACAATCTCGAGACCATCTCGAGGATGGTCGCCCACGACCTCGGCATCGCCATCGTGCCGGAACCCTGCATGCCGGACGAGATGACGGCACGGTTGCGCTTCCTGCCCGTCGGCGGGGTGCCCCGCTACCGCGTGATGGGCGTGCTGGCCCGCGCCGACAGCCCCAAGGCACCGCTGATCGACGGGCTTTGCGCGGCGCTGGAGGCGGTGCTGGCGACGGCGGCACGATAGCCGGGATTGATGTTGGCGACGGGCTGCCGGCCACGGATGAAGAAACGCTTAATTTATTCTGCACAATAAATCGCTGGCATGCGCGGCCATCCTGCTGCATTTCAATGGTCCGGATTTATCCACCTCAACTCGGGACGTATCGTATGTCGGTGAATGACAAGATCGTCGCGGACCTCGTGAACAACCGCGTAGAGTTCGTGACGACGGTGCCCTGCAAGCAGCTTGCGGGCGTTATAGACAAGATCAACCAGACCAGGGAAATCATGCATGTCCCCTCCAACAAGGAGGACGAAGGCATGGGGCTGTGCGCCGGTGCCTGGATGGGCGGCAAGCGCCCGGCCATCATCATGCAGAACACGGCGATCGGGGTGACCATCAACTCGCTGGTGACGCTGACCCAGTACTACCATTTCCCGCTGCCGATGCTGATCAGCTATCGCGGCGAGGTCGGCGAGCCGGTGGCCTGCCAGATCGAGATGGCGGTGCATACCAAGGCGCTGCTCGCCCAGCTCAACATCCCGACCTACCACTTCCACCGCCAGGAGGACGTGAACGAGTTCGACGGCATCCTGAAGCATTGCTTCATCGCGAAGAAGCCGGTCGCCATCCTGACCGACGCCACCTTCTGGAAAGGAATCAAGGAATGATCCGGAGCGAAGTTCTCAAGTCCCTGGTCCCGGTAATCTCCGACAGGCTGGTGGTCTGCAATATCGGCCTGCCGTCGCAGGAGCTGTTCATGCTCGACGACCAGCCGTCCAACTTCTACATGCTCGGCACCATGGGGCTCGCCTCCTCGATCGGCCTCGGTCTCGCGCTGGCGCAGAAGGACAAGGTGGTCGCCATCGACGGTGACGGTTCCGTGCTGACCAATTTCGGCACGCTGCCGACCATCGCCAACAATGTCGCCGACAATTTCGTGCTGCTGATCATCGACAACGGCTCCTATGGCTCGACCGGCGACCAGCGGACCTATGCCGGCCTCAAGACCTCGCTCACCAAGGTGGCCGAGGCCTGCGGCTGCGAGAACGTGGTCGAGTGCCAGGCGGAAGAGGCGCCGGCGGCGATGCAGGCGGCGCTGGATTCGGACAAGATGACGATCATCGTCTGCAAGTGCGAGTCCGGCAATATCCCGGTCAAGGTGATCGAGATGGACCCGGTCGTCATCGCGCACCGCTTCATGGATGATTTGAAGCGGGGCAACTCCTGATCCGGACATGGCCGCGCCCGAGTTGATCGCCTCCACCTAGGACGCCCGTGGGGTCGCCCGCCGGCGCCTGCCCTGGAT
>JAVKCR010000055.1:0-6481 GCA_040222645.1 Rhodospirillales bacterium | reverse complement strand
GCGGCGACGACCTTCGGGCGGCTGATCGAGGCGTTCGGTCGCAACAACGTGGTGGCGACCTGCTGTTCGGCGGAGATCATCGACGGCGTCGCGGAGGGCCGCTACCTCATCGCCTACAACCTGCTCGGCTCCTACGCGCTGGCGCGCTCCTGGAGCGACCCGCGCATCGGCATCGTGCCGCCGTCGGACTATACCCTGGTCGTCTCGCGCGCCGCCCTGGTGCCGCTTCATGCCCGCAACCCGGACGCCGCCCGGCAGCTGATCGATTACATGCTGTCGGCGGAGGGCAGGATGCTGTTCTCGGCATCGGGGCTGATCGTCGACAGCGCCAACCACCCGGCGGTCGACAACGGCGCCTCCGCCGCCCTGCCCTCGGTGCTCCGGCCGATCCCCTACTCGCCGGCCCTGCTCGTCGGCCTCGACAAGCTGAAGAAGGAACAGTTTTTCGCCGCCTGGCGGTCCGGTATCCAGGGGCCGCTGCCCTGACCCGGCCTGTCACAGTTTGCTGAAGGGACTTTCAAGATCACCGCAACGGCATAATCTCTTGTACCGAAGCCATTGCTGGAGCCTGCGACTGATGAATCTGACAGAAACCCGGAGAAGCCCGGCAAGAACCGCTATCCTGTGCGTCATGATGATGCTGGCGGCCGCCGTCGCACGGCCGGCAATCGCGGCGGATTTCGACCGCTTCCTCGGCAAGTTCACCGGCCATGCCTCCACCGAAACGACCGAACGCGATCTCACGGTCGAGATCGTGACCGAGAAGAAGGGGTTCCGGGTCAACTGGTCGGCCGTGATCCAGAAGGAGGACGGCACGGAGCGCGACCGCTCCTATTCCATCTGGTTCGTGAAGACCGACCGCGCGGGCATCTACCGCTCTGCCGTCAAGCAGAACGCCTTCGGCGGCTACGTGCCGCTCGACCCGATGCTCGGCGAACCCTACTCCTGGGCGCGGATCGAAGGCGACGTGATGACCGTCTACGCGCTGGTCGTCCGCGATTCCGGCGGCTACGACATGCTGGCCTACGAACGCCGGCTGACGGCCGACGGCATGCATCTCTCCTTCTCCCGCGTGCGCGACGGCGAGGTGCTGCGCGGCATCGAGGCCGACCTGAAACGGGTGCGGTAACCCCGTAAAAGCAGGCTCATTGCGGGCTGGAAGTCCCGGGCCATCCGGCCTATGACCGGTTGCACGACAAGCGGTGGCAACGCCTTGCAGCCGCGCGTGACCGGAAAGCCGCCCGCCGCAGACCATGAGCCCCGACAGCCGGACAGACGGACATCCCGCCCGCCACCTTGCGCCCGACGCCGAGGCCATCCTCGCGCGCTACCCGAAGACCCGGCCGGCGCTCAGCCCGCGCATGGCGGACCTGCACATGGCGGAACTCAAGCGCAACCGCGAGCGCGAGACCCTGCTCTCGACCATCTCCAATGCGCTGGAAAGCTGGATGCACCGCCAGGTCGCTTTCTCCGCCGACGGCGGCGAGACGCTGGAGATCGGCGCCGGCACGCTCAACCACATCCCGCATGAACGCCTGCAACCGGGCGCGCCCTACGACGCCATCGAACCCTTCGCCGGCCTCTACGAGGGCAAGCCGGAAGCCGGCCTCGTCCGCGCCATCTTCCCGGACATCGCCGAGCTGCCCGCCGAGCGCCGCTACGACCGGGTGATCTCCATCGCCACCCTGGAGCACCTGACCCACCTGCCGGAAGTGCTGGCGGCGGCGGCGTTGCGCATGAAGCCGGGCGCCTTGTTCTCCGCCGGCATCCCGAGCGAGGGCGGCTTCCTCTGGGGGATGAGCTGGCGGCTGTCCACCGGCCTCGCCTTCCGCCTCAAGACCGGCCTCGACTGGTCCGAACACATGGCCTACGAGCATGTGAACACCGCCCCGGAGATCCTGGAGGTGCTAGGGCTGATCTTCCGCGAGGTCGAGGTGCGACGCTTCCCGACATTCTGGCACCAGATGAGCCTCTATGCGCATGTCGAAGCGCGGGAGCCCGATGTGGCGCTGTGCCGGGAGATTGCGGGGGGCTGAGGGGGCGACCTCACGCCCTCGCAATCGGCAGATTATCCTCTGAACTTCCTGTAAACGACGTCAGTCGCGTCTTCATTGTCGTCGAGAACATAGGCAGGGCGAGGACCCTCACCCGTATCGGCTTTGCCTGTGGCCATCCGTACGACCGCCTGTACCGCCGGCAAGGCTTTCCGTGGTACCAGCACAACGTCCTGTTCGAGGACGCGTGCGAGTTCGATCAGGCTGGAAAGCCTGAGATCGACCGCCCCGTTCTCGATCTTCGAGATATGCCCCTGCGGCACCCCCGAACGGGCGCTCAACTCCCGCTGGCTGAGCCCCTTCGACTCACGGGCGGCCCGCAGCGCTTCCGCGATTTCCTCGATGGCATAGGTCATTTCGATCTGTATTTATATATCTGCTAGAAAAATTATATAGTTTAGATGATCAATATGTCCACTTGTGACGCCTCTACCCGAATGTCGAGGCGCGGAATCCGGGTGAGAGGCTGTACCGGGAGGACGTGGAGCAATAGTGTCTTTGACTATCCTGACAAGGTCACAGGGAATACCTAACCAGCCTCGTCGATAGCAAGACTCCGCAGCCTCCCCCTCACCGCCGCCTTCACCGAGGCATGTATCTCGCCCGGAAAGCCCGCCGGCAACATCGTCTCCGCTTTCCCGATAGCATCTTCCGCGATTTCCATCACCTCCGAGATCGCCTCCCGGACGATGCCTTCGGGCAGATCGGCTTCATTCGCGGTCTGGACGAAGTGCCGCCCGAGGATGGCGTCGATGCGGTAGTGGTTCTTCGCGCCGACGGACATCGCGAGCTTCATCTGCCGGCGCCCGATCTGGCCGGCGTCGAGACTCGGTTGCGCCGTCAGCACGTCGTAGAATGGGGTCAGCGAATAGCTGCCGCCGGGCCCGAGGAAGAGGCTGAAATTCTTGGCGTGGCCGTCCGTGGCGCCGATCAGCCAGAACAGGATCTGCGCCTTGAAAACCAGCTTCTGGTCTTCCGCCGGACGGTCGCTGCCCTTGAGCAGGTTGAGGATATCGGCCAGGCCCGGGCCGCCGTCGGCCTGGTATTTCCGCGTCGGCGGCGCGGAGAGCGCCTGGCAGCAATCTTCCTGCGGCAGGCGCAGCAGCCGGCCGTCTTTCATCCAGCGCCGGTCGAAGCGCTCGACGACAAGGGCCTTGGTTTCCCCGAAAACCCGGATGTCGGCGCTGGCGACCGGTAGACCGAATGCCTCCAAAAGCTTCAGGCAATAGAACTCGTTCTCGACGCTGTTCGAGAGGTCGATGCCGCCGGGCAGGCGGCCGATCTGCGTCTTGAGGATATGCGTCGTCGGCGTGGTGCCCCGCGGCATCCACCACTTCCCGTCATGGCGCAGCAGCGCGGTCTTTTCCTGCGCACCGGCGATCGAAATCCGGAAATCATCCTCCCGGTTCAGCCCGAGCGGCGCCTGTTCGAGATTGTTCAGGAGGCGTTCGATCCGTTCGTCACCAATGACTTCCCCCTCGATCGCCGTGCTGTCGGTTTCCGGTTCGCTGCCATCTGACATGAATTGCAGCGCCCCGACGCAATCGCGCCCGATGGCTTCGAGCAGGCTGTAGGCATCCGTTCCCCGTGCGCCGACCTTCTCCGCGACACGGCGGCGCAGGCTTTCCGAATCCGGCAACAAATTCTCGAACAGTGCCGCAACCGGCTCGCCCCGGTACGCGTCTTCCCGCAGCGGCAGCGACAGCGATACCGGGATCGCCCGCTCCCGGTTCAACCAGCCCTCGTCGTAACGGAACTCGACAGCGCCGCCCGGGTCCTTCAGGAGGTGGCCGACCGCGTGGTTGTTCAGGTAGACGCCGAGCGGGGGATGCGCAGGGCGGCGCGGCATCAGAACAGATCCTCGATATCCGATGCCGCCGCCCGGGAACGCGGCGCCATCCTGAACTCAAGGTCCAGCGCGGCGAGCACGGCGAGGATCGTTTCCAGCCGTGCCGCAGGGTTTCCCGTCTCAATTAGGGAAATGGTTTCCTGCCTCAGGCCGGCCTTGCTGCCGAGCTCGGTCTGGCTCCAGCCCCGCTTCTTGCGGGCCCGGCGAACAAGATTGCCGATCTGCTTGGGTGTGCGTGCGAGATCATTCATTATCAGAATATGTGCCAGTACCGATAAAACATCAATATAGGAATTAACCCATAACTACTATTTAAATTACACATCTCACAAAAACCAAAATCTTGAAATTTTTTTTCAACCAATCATAATGCCCTATCAGAAAATAACTAAAGCTCATAGCCAATGAAAGCTGTCGCGTTTTTCACAAACAAAGGCGGTGTCGGAAAGACGACACTCATCTGCAATATAGCCGCAAGTTTATCAACTCACCACTCAAAGAATATACTAGTTGTTGATGCGGATCCGCAAACAAATGCCACACAATACATGTTTCACGACAATGTTATTGACGAAATATACTCAAATAAAACAGCATTCACGATATACAGCCTTGCCAGGCCTTTGTCTCAAGGAAAGGGGTATGCCAGCGAAGTTGAATTCAGAAGATCAGAAAACTTCGGTGTCAATGTACTTCTTGGCGACCCTAGACTAGCATTGATTGAAGACACATTGGCAGCGGATTGGAATAGCTCTGGAGTCCGCGGCCTAAGAACGACATTTATGTTTAGGCAATTTCTCGAAAAATGCACTGAATTTGATTTTGTTCTTTTCGATATGGGCCCATCATTGGGGTCAATAAATCGTTCTGTTCTCATTGCATGCGACTACTTTGTTCTACCTCTATCAATTGATATTTTCAGCATACGCGCTACCGAAAATATTTCTTCTTGGTTCAGTGACTGGCGCAGTCGCCTTAATTTGCAATTAGCATCTGTTACGGATACATCGGAAATTGAAATAGACGATATCGATTTTCGACTCCGCTTAGCTGGTTACGTAAGTCAACAGTACAATGCCAGAGAAACAAAAGGAGTCAGACGCCCGGTAAAAGCCTATGAAAAAATCATGAGAGATATACCAAAAGCAATTGGTGAAAATATAGTTCAAGAATTTGAAGAAAATTTAAGTAGCGATTACTATAAATTGGGAGAGATACCGAATCTGCACAGCCTAGTGCCCATGTCACAAACTTCTCGGAAACCCATATTCTCTCTGAGAAGCGCTGATGGCGTGGTAGGCGCACACTTTGCCAAAGTCGGTGACGCTAGAAAATTATTCCGAGGAATATCAACTAAATTTCTTAGAAATATCGAGAAATTGAATGATTAATTGGCCAACTAATTTAGTTCTAGACATTGCCCGACGCCGATCAGTCGTATTCGTTGGCGCCGGGGTTTCAATGGGAGCAAAAGACAGCGAGGACAAGCGCCCTCCTTCATGGGAGGAGTTCCTTAAAATTGGCATCGAAAGATGCAGCGCCCCAAAGAAAGATCTTAAAAAGACTTTTAGAGAAAAGGACTATCTTGGATGTTGCCAATTAATAAAGTACAAAATGGGGCACGAATGGATAAACTTTGTGAATGAATATTTTTCTATCCCTAATTATAAACCGTCCGAACTGCATAAAGAACTGTTTCGACTAGACTCTGGCATAGTCGCTACAAGCAATTTTGACAAAATATATGAAAAATGCGTTGCCTCTCTTGAAGAAGAATTTGGATCTAATTTAATTGTCAAAAAATACTATGATGACGACTTGCCTCGTTTCTTTAGAGGAAATGAAAAGCAAAGACTTCTCATGAAAATTCATGGTTGTATCGACTCCCCTGACAAAATGATATTTACTAGAGAGGACTATGCAAACATTAGAAATAATTATCAAAATTTCTATAGATCCTTCGAATCTATGGTGATGTTGAATACATTTGTGTTTTTTGGGTGTAGCTTTAGCGATCCAGATGTCGCCCTTATACTCGAACAGTATGCAAGATCATTCAGTTCTGCACCACCACACTATCTTGTGACCGGAGAAAAATACTCTCCCGAATATCGAAATATGATCGAAAACAATTACAACATTGTTATTCTTGATTACAATAAGAAAGACAACCATAAAGAACTTATTCAATCTGTTTCAGATTTAAGAAAAATGGTTGAAAATAAAAGAGACAATTTGTCCGCCTTGGCTCTCTGGTAATTGTGTGTTGTTTGAATTTCTTTTTAAAATCCATACTCACATCTCCGCCGTAAAGAACCCCCGGAACGCCCCCGCCACCACGTCCGGCAGTTCCTCGGCGAGGTAGTGTCCGCCGGGCAAACTGTGCCCCCGGACGTCCGCCGCCCGTTCCCGCCAGAGTGCCAGGCAGTCGAAATGCTTCTCGATGGCGCCGTTCGCGCCCCAGAGCGCCAGCAGCGGGGCTTCGAGCTTGCGGTCCCCGTCCGCGTCGTCGTGGGCGATGTCGATGGTCCAGGCGGCGCGGTAGTCCTCGCAGGAGCCGGCGATGGCGGCCGGGTCG
>JAVKCR010000054.1:0-5025 GCA_040222645.1 Rhodospirillales bacterium | reverse complement strand
GATCACGATCATGACGGCGTCGAAGGTGCGACAGTTCGAAAAGGAGTCCTTCGCCGCCGGAGCAAAGAAGGATTCCCACCTGATCGAGGTGGTCAAGGGCATCCACACCATCAAGGCGCTCGCCCAGGAGGAGGATTTCCGCAAGCGCGGCATGCAGATGTTCGCCCGCGAGCAGGAGGTCGAATACCGCAGCGAGCGGTTCGACAACAAGCTGGAGATGGTGATCGAACTGGTCGACCAGGTGGCCGACATCCTGGTGCTCGGAATCGGTGCCTACATGGTGCTCGACGGGACGATTTCCCCCGGGCTCCTGATCGCCTTTACCGGGGTGGCCAGCCAGGTCACCGACCCGGTGGAAGACCTCGCGGATTTCTATGACGATTACCTCGAACTGAGGATCGCCCTGGAACGGATCAACGACATACTGGCCTGCCCCCGGGAGAGCGCCGGCGGGGGCAGCATATGTCCTCCGCTGAAAGGCGCGATCCGGTTCGAAAACGTCAGGTTCCGGTACAGTGAAGACGGGCCCTGGGTGCTGCAGGACATCAACCTGAACATCCAGGCCGGGCAGAAGGTGGCCTTCGTCGGCCGCAGCGGCTCCGGAAAATCGACATTGGTGAACCTGGTCAACCGGATGATCGAGCAGACCGAAGGCACGGTCTATATCGACGACCTCGATGTCCGCCGCCTCGACATCACCTCCCTGCGCAAGCAGATCGGCGTGGTCGAGCAGACCCCCTTCGTCTTCAGCGGCACCATCCGCCAGAACATCGCCCTGGCGGACCCGGCCCTGCCGTTCGAAAGCGTCATATCGGCGGCTTCGCTGGCCGGCGTCAGCGGCTTTGTCGACGGTTTCCCGATGAAGTTCGACACCCGGATCGGGGAAGGCGGGCGCAGCCTGTCCGGCGGTCAGCAGCAGCGCCTGATCATTGCCCGCGCGCTCGCCTCCAGTCCCAACCTGCTGATCCTGGATGAGGCGACCTCCGCGCTCGACAACGAGAGCGAGCGGATCATCCAGCAGAATCTCGACAGGATCGTCGAAGGGCGTACCAGTCTGGTGATCGCCCATCGCCTCTCGACCATCCGCAACGCCGACATGATCGTCGTGCTCGACGAGGGAAAGATCATCGAGACCGGCACCCATGACGACCTCATGCAACAGGGCGGCATGTACCACTACCTCGTTACCCGCGCGACACACTGACGGGCCAGGAAAGCAAACCATGCAAACCGAAATCTATCCGGCCGTGAAAAGGGTTCCAGATGGCAAGTCCTGAAGCACCGGAATCGATGGATGGCGAACAGCAGGAAGCCCTCAATCGCTATGCCGAGCGCAACCGCCAGCAGGACGAACGCTCGGAAATCATCCAGGCCGTCCCGCCGGTACTGATGCGTGGCGCGCTATACGCTTTCATCGCCGCCATCCTGATCGCCGGCGCCGTATCCTATTTCACCAAGATCTACGTCAAGGTGCAGGCGAAGGGCGAGATCGTCCCGCAGGGCCAGAACATCACGGTGGAAGCCATCGAGGGCGGCGTGGTGCTGTCGATGAATGTGGCCGAAGGGGATACGGTCAAGCAGGGCGACCTGATCATGCTGCTGCAGCGTTCGCAGTCGGATGTCGACCTGAAGGGCATCGAGAACGCGCTGGCGCTGGAGATCGAGAAGCAGAAACAACTCGAAACATCGACCCGGATCGCCCGCGAGATCGTCGAGGATCCTTCCATCCTCGGCAAGCGCCCGGCCTCCAGCTTCGTCGATGCCGGTGCCGCGCTGGTCTATATCCACACGCTACGCTCCAGCCAGAAGCAGCTGGAAACCGCGCAGTTCAATATCGCCGAGTTCGAGCGCAGCGGCGCCGCCCTGGCCAGGTCGCAGATCCAGGTCAACCTGGAGAGCATCGACAGTCAGCAGAAATCCCTCGATACGTCCCGGCAGATGCTGGCGACCCGAAATAATGTACTCGAACGGCGCCGGAAGGATCTCAGGCAGACAGAAGAGCTGGCGGCGCAGAGAATCGTGCCGATCACCCAGGTCGATGCCGCCCGCGACAGCATGATCACGGCCCAGGGCAGCGTCATCACGCAGCGCCAGGCGATCAACGAGACCGAACTGGAAATCTCGCGGGCCCGGCTGGCCGTCGCCAACCTCCGCAGCGATCTGGCAAAACGGGAAAGGGAACTCCGTGACGAGGTCGACCGGTCGAGGGTCGCGGTCAACCAGGCGCTCGCCGACCTCGCCAGCTCGGTCTCGACCTTCACCAACACCGCCAATGCGGTGAATGCGGAAATCGCCAACTTCCAGAACAAGCTCAACCTCCAGAAAATGCAGATCGACCAGCTGCGCATCACCAGTCCGGTCGACGGCACCATCACCGGTCTCGGGTTCCAGACCACCGGGCGCATCGTCTCCACCGGCAACATGATCGCGACCATCGTGCCGCACAATGCGCGCCCGATCGTCGTCGCGATCGTGGCCAACAAGGATGTGGCCTTCGTCCGCGAGGATATCGCGGCCCGCGTCAAGGTGGATGCCTACCCGTATCGGCAGTTCGGCAGCATTCCGGCGAAGGTGGTGAAGATCTATCCGAGGCCGGACCGGCCGGAATTCGCCGTCCGTCTCGAGTTGGAGAAGGCGACCCTGAAGGTTCGCGGCGAGGCGGTCGCGCTGCGGCCCGGTCTGACCGTCGAGGTGGACCTGCTGACCGATCGACGCCGCATCATCGAACTGATACTGAAGAAGATGGATTGATGATGCGCAATCCGTCCGGACCGACACAGAGGCGGCGCAGATGTCCGTAACCACGGCAGACCGCCTTGCCTCCGCGCCAATGTTCGCTTCGCTGTCGGGGAACGAACGTCAGGCCATCGCTGCCCTCGGCGATCTGGAAACGGTACGGCCATCGCATCTCATCTGCGAGAAGGGCATGCCTGCCCGGGGCATCAGCTTCGTGCTTTCGGGCCAGGTCCGGCTGATGATGAAATCGGCTTCCGGCAGCCCGGCCGTTCTCGACGTCCTGCACGAAGGTACCTACTTCGGCGACGAATCCTTCCAGGAACCGACGCCGCTGCTGCATGAGGTCTGGTCGGCGGCGGAGGACGAGTGCGTCCTGTTCGTCGTCCCCCGCGACCAGCTCAACCGGTATCTGGCCGCGCATCCGGAGAGCGCGGAAAACATCCGGACGGCTTTGCGCCTGAAAGAGGTTGCGAGCTTCCTTGCCGAATGTCCGGCCCTCGCCGGAATCCCGCGCGAGACCATCCTGGGGCTGGCGGCGAAGGCCGCCGCCCATACACTCGAAGCCGGCGCCTACCTGATCGAGCAGGGCAAGGTCGAGGATCATCTCTACATGATCAAGTCGGGCCGCTTCGTGGTCAACCGGAGCGAAGCGCCGTCTCACCGGCTGGCGTCGCTCGGACCCAGCGATATCGTCGGTGAAATGGCGGTGCTCAGCGGTGATCCCCGAACCGCCAACGTGGTCGCCGAAAGCGAGTCGATCGTCTACGAGATCGAGGGCGCGGACATGCGCCGCGTGCTGGCCGAGGAAAAGGATGTCGCCAGCCGTCTCGGCGACCTGATGAAGGTCCGGGTGACCGACACCGAAGACCGGGAGGAGAAGCGGCGACGGCGGCTTGAGGAGGTCGCCCGGCAGGACGAGATTCGCAAGCAGCGCAACGAGGCCGCCGCGGCCGCGAATGCGGAGAAGAACAAGACCGTCGATGTGAAGATTTCGGCATGGCGCGCCTGGATCACCAGGCGCTTCAGCAAGCCCGCCTCGGTGCTCCAGCACAGCGAGATGGATTGCTCCGCCGCTTGTCTTTGCACCGTCATCAAGCATTACGGCAAGACCGTCAGCATCAACTCGGCCCGTGAAATAGCCCGTGTCCGCCAGGAGGGTGCGTCGATGGCGAACGTCATCCGCGCCGCCGAGGAATTCGGCTTCGTGGCCGAGGCCTTTTCCAGCACCATCGAGCAGATGCGTGGCAAGAAGCTGCCCGCCATCGCCAACTGGCGGGGCTATCACTGGGTCGTGGTGCACGAAGTCACGGACAGTTCCGTGGTTGTCGCCGACCCGGCGCAGGGCATCGTGACCTACAGCCATGCCGAGTTCGAGGAGGGCTGGTCGCGCTACACGATCTATCTCAGCCCGACCGAACGTTTCAACGACGTCGTCGAATCGAAGCCGACGCTCGGCGCCTTCTGGAGCTTCTACAAGCCGCACAAGCGGCTGATAGGTGAAATATTCGCCGCCTCCCTGTTCCTTCAGGTGCTGGCGGTGCTGGTGCCGCTCTTCACGAAGTTCGTCGTCGATGACGTGATCATGAAGGGCGACGAGCAATGGCTGATGGCGGCGATCGTCGTGATGGCCTCGGTCTCCCTCATCAACATGCTGCTGACCTATGTCCGCGACGAGATGAGTCTCCGCCTGACCATGTACTGCAACCTGCAGATGATCGGCCATATCTACGACCACATGCTGCGGCTGCCGGTCGGCTTCTTCGAGGCCCGCAAGACCGGCGACGTGACCAACCGCCTCGAACAGCATGAGGACATCACGAACTTCATCACCGAGGACGGGCTGGAGACGTTCCTGAGCCTGATGACGGCGGTGACCTATCTCTGCTTCATGCTCTATTTCAACGCCTGGCTGACCCTGGCCGCCGTCGGCTTCATGTTCTTCGACGTATTCATCATCCGCTACATCTCGCCCAAGCTGCGGCAGTTGAGCCGGGAATCCTTCGTCAAGGAGGCGGAACAGGAAAGCCAGCTGATCGAATCCATCCGCGGCGCCCAGACCCTCAAGACAATGGGCGCCGACTTCATGGCGCGCTGGAAGTACGAGAACAATTTCGCCGCCGTCGCCAACATGGAGTTCAAGGAAGCCCGGCTCAGCCAGTTTGCCGGTCTGCTGTCCGGAACCCTGGACTCCCTCGGCGACATCGCCGTGCTTTTCCTCGGCGGCGCCTATGTCATCTGGGGCGACATGACGGTCGGTGAACTGATCGCCTTCACGGTTTTCGCCAATGG
>JAVKCR010000053.1:0-1575 GCA_040222645.1 Rhodospirillales bacterium | reverse complement strand
GCGTCATAGGCCGCCGGATAGGCTGGCGCCGCCTTCATGCCGCCATTGCCGGCCGCGGCGATGACGACGATGCCGTTGCTGTTGGCGGTGTCGACGATGCGTTTCAGCACCTTGTTGTCGCTGCCCGCGATCGACAGGTTGATGACCTGGACCTTCTGGTCGACCAGCCAGTTCAGCGCCCTGACGAGGGCCTGCGCGCTCGCCGCCCGGCTGCCGTCCTGCTTTTCGTAGAAGATGTTCGCGGCATGGAGTTCCGCACCCGGCAGCAGGCCGCCCCAATCGGGGCTGCCGATCAGGATCGAGGCCACCGCGGTGCCATGATCGTGCGAGCCGGGGTTGTGACGGTCGCCGATGAACGAGCGCACGGTCAGTTTCCGGCCCTGCAACGATGAATGCTTGTCGTCGACCGACCCGTCGATCATGCCGATGCGGACGCCGGCGCCGCACTGGTTGGTGCTGCGCGGCCAGCCCATGTAGCCCCGGGCCATGTCCTTCGAACCGGCCATTTCATAATAGAGGTGGTTGTAGTCCGCGATCAGCGACGGGGCGATCCGCTGGATACGGGCGAGCAGGTCATCGATACCGATATTGCCCGGAACGCTGTAGCGCCCCATGGCGATGCCGAGAGAGCCCAGTTCGACGAGGTCGAGCAGCTGCAACTGCAGCTGCCGCGCCGCCAGCTTGATCTCGTGCGACGACCCGGCGACCAGCAGTTCACCCGTCTCGAAGGCGGGTTGCTCCTTGCCGCTGCCGTCGATCGTGCTGCCGCCGTCACCGGACAGGCCGGCGCCGGACTTCCTGCCGCCGGAATTTCCTTCCGATTTGGATATGCCGACAACCTTGCCTTTCTCGTCGTACCTCAGGATCCAGGTCTCGGAATCCGCCGATGCCTGCGGCACCTGCCAGAGGGCGCCAACCAGGCATGCCGCAGCGGCAAGACGAAGAATTCTGGAGAAAATCCCGGTGTCGGCGGTCATCGGACTTTATACCTGTGAAGAAGCATGGCGGGATTATGCGAAACTGCTGCTCAGAGCGCCATACGTACTATCCGTATACGGACGCGGAGACATGCGCGGTCATGTGCTGCGGGCTGTCCAGCCATGTAAAAAACGCGTTACTCGAAATCGGCCAACAGGCCTATATCCCCGCTGCCGGAAGAAACCGGCGTTTCGCAACAGACAACACCGGCAGCGCCAGGATGTCATTTGACATTTAGGAGTGATTTTCGATGAACAGCTATCATCAGAATCCGGGTCTTGCCGCCATTCCGTCGTCGGTTTGGGGCGGGGCTTTCGAAGAAATCGTGATCATCGTCCGGTCGGCTGCCAATGCGGTCGGCAATGGCCTTGAAGCTCTCGTCGGCGCCTATCGCAATCGCGCGGCGATGCGTGAGATGAAGGCCATGGACGATCGCCTGCTCGCCGATATCGGCTTTATCCGTCTCCCCAACGGTAACGTCGCACGCATCGGTCGCTGACAGATCCCGAGTTTTCAGATCCGCCCGGCGTTTCCTCCCCCTGATCTCCCACCGCCGGGCAGGATCTCTCGAAACGGCTCTCCCTACCCCCGGGAGAG
>JAVKCR010000052.1:0-6947 GCA_040222645.1 Rhodospirillales bacterium | reverse complement strand
CGCCGACCGCGACGGGCTCTATTCCACCCTCTCCGTGCTGGAGTCGGTGATGCGGAAGGCGGCGGAATGAGCGCGGCTGACCTGAATGCAGACAACATCGTCGGTTTCATCGCCGAGATCTTCGCCCGGCGCGGCGGCGAGGAATATCTCGGCGAGCCGGTGACCATGGCCGAGCATATGCTGCAGGGCGCCCACGCCGCTGAACTGGCGGGAGAGCCGGAAGAGATCATCGTCGCGGCGCTGCTCCACGATATCGGGCATTTCACCTCGGAATTCGGCACCTTCACCATGCAGGACAGGCAGGATCGCTGGCACGAGGTTGCCGGCGCCCGGGTGCTGGAACCCTTCTTCCCGCCCGACGTGGTCGCCTGCGTCCGCCACCATGTCGCGGCGAAACGCTATCTCTGCGCCACCGACCCGGACTATTTCGGGCAGCTGTCGGACGCCTCCGTCCATTCGCTCAACCTGCAGGGCGGCCCGATGTCGGCGGCGGAGGCGGCGGAATTTGCGCAGAATCCCGACCTGGAAGCGATCATCAAGGTCCGCAAGCTGGATGACGGCGGCAAGGTTGAGGGTGCGGCGATACCGGGCTTCGAGCATTTCGCGCTGATGGTGCAGCGGCAGGTCGATCGGCATTGCCGACGGTTGGGGTGAACCCGCCGCCGTTTACTTCTTCCTGGTCTTGCGGGACTTCATGAGGATGTCTCCGAGCAGGCGATATTCCGCCGCCCGTGGCGAGGATTTCCGCCAGACCAGTCCGATGCCGCGTTTCGATATCGCGTCGGCGAGCGGCACCAGCTTGATGTCGAGCCCCCTGGTGATGCCGGCATCGACAGCGAGTTCGGGCAGCAGGGTCAACCCCATGCCGACGGCGACCATCTGCACCAGCGTCGTCATCGAGGTCGCCTCGTAGTTCTTCCGCTTGAAGCGCCCGGAGAGGCTGCAGGCCTCCAGCGCATGGCGGCGTAGGCAATGGCCTTCCTCGAGCAGCAGCAGCGGCTGGTCGGCGAAGGCTTCGGTATCGACGCTGCGCGCATCGGCGAGCGGATGCCCGGCCGGGCAGGCCAGCACGAAGCCGTCCTCGAACAGCTCCACGGTTTCCACGCCCTCCATGTCGTAGGGCAGGGCGAGGATGAGCAGGTCGAGCGAGCCTTCCTTCAGCTGTTCCAGCAGCCGGTCGGAATAATCCTCCCGGATATAGAGTTCGAGACCCGGGTATTTCCGGTGCAGCGAGGGCAGGGCGGCCGGCAGCAGGTAGGGTCCGATGGTCGGAATGACGCCGAGCCGGATCGTGCCCGACAGCGGCGCGGTCGACGAGCGCGCCAGTTCCAGCATGTCCTCGGCGCCGAGCAGCAGGTCGCGCGCCATGCGGGTCAGCTTCTCGCCGAGCGGGGTGATGATGACCGAGCGGTTGGTGCGTTCCGCCACCTTCGCCTGCAGGATCTCTTCAAGCTCGCGGATGCCCGCGCTCAGCGTCGACTGGGTGACGAAGCAGGCCTCGGCGGCCAGCCCGAAATGCCGGTGCTCGGCCAGCGCGGAGAGGTATTGCAGCTGCTTCATGCTGGGCAGGGATTTCATCGGGTGTCGGTGTCCATGAATCGAAATAATCACTCAATATAACCGTTTTTATTCGTTTTTCAAAATCGTTCTCCGGACCTATCTACGTCCTGTCTTCACCCGTCGGAAGTGACGGCACCCGAACCACTCAACAACAAGATACCCAAGGACGAACGAAAATGAGCATGATCAACAAGTCGATCCCCGAATTCTCCGCCCAGGCTTTCCACAACGGCGAATTCAAGACGGTCACCAGCGACGACGTGAAAGGGAAGTGGTCGATCTTCCTGTTCTACCCGGCCGACTTCACCTTCGTCTGCCCGACCGAACTCGAAGACATGGCGAAGATCTACGGTGAACTGCAGTCGCTCGGCGTGGAAGTCTACTCGGTCTCGACCGACACCCATTTCGTGCACAAGGCGTGGCACGACACCTCCGCCGCCATCGGCAAGATCGACTACCCGATGATCGGCGATCCGACCGGCGCGATCACCCGCGGCTTCGGCGTGATGATCGAGGAAGACGGCGTCGCGCTTCGCGGCACTTTCCTCGCCAACCCGGAAGGCATCATCAAGGTCTGCGAGATCCACGATCTCGGCATCGGCCGCTCGGCCAAGGACATGCTCCGCAAGGTGAAGGCCGCCCAGTACGTTGCCGACCACGACGGCGAAGTCTGCCCGGCGGCCTGGGAAGCGGGCCAGCAGACGCTGACCCCGAGCCTCGACCTCGTCGGCAAGATCTGACGTTCGTCCGCGACTGCCCCCGGTTCCGCCTCGGCGGGCCGGGGGGCCTTTACCCCGTTAAATCCGGCGCCCCAAGCCGTATCAGACAGAGACATTCGCCATGCTGAACAATGACATCCTGAACGCCCTCAAGGGCTACACCGCGAACATGACAAGCGACGTTGCTCTGGTGCTGCAGACGGGCGACCACGCGATGCGCACCGAGCTGAAGAGATTCCTGGAGGACGTGGCCACCGTGAACGACCGCATCTCGCTCGTCGAACGCACCGACCCGGATCTCCGCAGCCCCATCAGCTTCAAGCTGGAAGTCGACGGCGCGGATTCAGGTGTCCGCTTCTCCGGCCTGCCCGGCGGTCACGAGTTCAATTCCTTCGTGCTGGCGCTGCTGCATGCCTCCGGCACGCCGATGAAGCTCGACGACAGCCTGAAGGCGATCGTCGCCGGCATCGACGGCGAGCTCAACTTCGAGGTCTTCGTCTCGCTCTCCTGCCACAACTGCCCGGATGTGGTGCAGACGCTGAACCAGTTCGCGCTGCTCAACCCGAAGATCACCACGGAGACCATCGACGGTGGCCATTTCCAGGACGTGATCGACGAACGCAACATCCAGGGCGTGCCGACCGTGTTCCTGAACGGCAAGGTCTTCGCCAACGGCAAGGTCGACCCGTCGGTGCTGGTCTCGAAGCTGATGGAAACCAGGCCGGATGCGGTGAAGAAGAGCGCCAGGGCTGCCTCCAGCCTGCCGGTGCAGGACATGCTGGTGGTCGGCGGCGGTCCGGCCGGCGCAGCCGCGGCCATATATGCCGCGCGCAAGGGCCTGAAGGTCACCGTGGTCGCCGACCGTATCGGCGGCCAGGTGAAGGACACGCTGGGCATCGAGAACTTCGTCTCGGTCAGGAAGACCACCGGCCCGGAACTCTCCAACGACCTGCTGGCGCATCTGCGCGATTACGAGATCACCATCCGCGAACCCTTCCTGGTCGAGAAGATCGAGAAGGGCGACATCAAGAAGGTCCACCTGACCTCCGGCGAGGTGATCGAGACCAGGACGGTGATCATCGCCTCCGGCGCCAAGTGGCGCGAACTCGGCGTGCCGGGCGAGCGCGAGAATATCGGCAATGGCGTGGCCTACTGCCCGCATTGCGACGGCCCGTTCTTCAAGGGCAAGGATGTCGCGGTGATCGGCGGCGGCAATTCTGGCATCGAGGCGGCGCTGGATCTCGCGGGCATCGTCAAGTCGGTGACCGTGTTCGAGTTCATGCCTGACCTCAAGGCCGACCGCATCCTGGTCAACCAGGCGGAGAAGCGGGACAACATCACCATCATCCGCAACGCCGCGACGGAACGGATCGTCGCCGACGGCGGCAAGGTGACGGCCATCGAGTACAAGGACCGCGCGACGGACGCGATCCACCGCACCGACCTCGCCGGCGTGTTCGTGCAGATCGGCCTGGTGCCGAACTCGTCCTTCGCGAAGGACCTCGTCGAGACCACGAAGTTCGGCGAGATCGTCATCAACGAACGCTGCGAGACCAGCGAACCCGGCATCTTCGCCTGCGGCGACGTGACGACCGTGCCCTACAAGCAGATCGTCATCGCCATGGGGGAAGGGTCCAAGGCGGCACTGAGCGCCTTCGACTACATGATCCGGAACTTCCCGGTGGAAAGCACGACGGAGAAGGCGGCCGCCTGAGACCCTCAACTGGTCAGCAACTGACGCCCGCGCAGCCCCCCGCAGCGCGGGCGTGTCTATTACGGGTTCACGAGATCGGCTGAGGGCCGGGTCAGGCGCCGGTTGAGAAAATCGATGAAGGCGCGGACCTTGGCGGAGAGGTTGTCGCGCTGGGCGTAGACCGCGAAGATGTCGGCGTCGGGCTGGGAATATCGCGGCAGCACCAGTTGCAGCCGCCCGGCGTCCACATGGTGCAGGATGTCCCATTCCGAGCGGACCATGATGCCGTGGCCGGCGAGCGTCCAGTTCAGCGCCACCTCCCCGTCATTGCTGGACAGCCTGCCATGCACCTTCACCGCGTGGGTGCGGTCGTTCCTCTGGAAGCGCCAGACATCGTAGGCCTCCCGGTTCTGGCGCAGCACGATGCAGTCGTGTCGTTCGAGGTCCTCCAGCCGCCGCGGCGCGCCGTTCCGCTCGATATAGGCAGGCGCGGCGCACATGAAGCGGCGGTTGGCGCGGAGCTTGCGGGCGATCAGGCGCGAACTCGACAGCCCGCCGAAGCGGATCGAGATGTCGAAGCCCTCCGCGACAAGGTTGAGCGGTGTGTCGCTCAGGATCAGCTGCACCTCGACCTCCGGCCAGGCCTCGACGAATTCCGATACCACGCCGGCGATATGCTCCCGCCCGAAGCCGAGCGTCGCGTTGACCCGCAGCAGACCCTTCGGCGCCTTGCCGGCGGAACCGACCGTCTCGTGCAACTCCTCGATGTCGCGCAGGATCGCTTCCGCGCGCGCCAGGTAGGCCTCGCCCTCGCCGGTCAGGCTGACGCGCCGGGTCGTGCGGTTGAGCAGCTTGATGCCGAGGCCGTTCTCGATCCGTGCGAGCCGCTTGCTGACCGCCGGCGGCGAGACCCCGAGCTCCAGCGCCGCCGCGGCAAAGCTGCGCTTGCGGGCGAGAAGCGTGAAGAAGGCGAGGTCGCTTTCCGCGGTCATTATAAACCTCTGGTTCATAATCAAATGAGTAATCGGCTATTTATCACCTTCTGCGTCCATGGCAAAGTCCCGCCCAATGCTGGCGCGGGCCGGCCAATGATGGAGAGAAACGAACATGCGTACGCACAAGATCGCCGCCATTCCGGCGGATGGCATCGGCAAGGAAGTGATCGCGGCAGGGCTCGAGGTGCTGGAGGCGCTCGCCGAGCATGACGGCGACATGAAGTTCGATGTCGAACATTTCGACTGGGGCACCGACCGCTACAAGAAGACCGGAGCCCTGATGCCGGAAGACGGCGCCGACCAGCTGCGCAAGTTCGACGCGATCTTCTTCGGCGCGGTCGGCGCGCCGGACGTGCCCGATCACATCACGCTCTGGGGCCTGCGCCTGAAGATCTGCCAGCCGCTCGACCAGTACGCCAACGTGCGGCCGTCGCGCATCCTGCCGGGCATCACCAGTCCGCTGCGCCACGCCAATGCGGACAATCTCGACTGGGTCATCGTGCGCGAGAATTCCGAGGGCGAGTATTCCGGCAATGGCGGGCGTGCCCATCCCGGCCTGCCGGAGGAAGTCGCCACCGAGACCTCGATCTTCACCCGCGTCGGCGTCACCCGCATCATGCGCTACGCCTTCAGGCTGGCGCAGTCGCGGCCGCGCAAGCTGCTGACCGTGGTTACGAAATCGAACGCCCAGCGCCACGGCATGGTGCTCTGGGACGAAATCGCGGCGGAAGTGGCGCAGGAATTCCCGGACGTCACCTGGGACAAGATGCTGGTCGACGCGATGACGGTCCGCATGACCCTGAAGCCGGGCTCGCTCGACACCATCGTCGCGACCAACCTGCATGCCGACATCCTGTCGGACCTCGCCTCCGCGCTGGCCGGTTCCATCGGCGTCGGCCCAACCGCCAACCTCAACCCGGACCGCAAGGCGCCCTCGATGTTCGAGCCGATCCACGGCTCGGCCTTCGACATCACCGGCAAGGGTATCGCCAACCCGGTCGGCACCTTCTGGAGCGCCAGCATGATGCTGGAGCATCTCGGCGAGGAAGCCGCGGCGAAGCGGCTGATGAGCGCCATCGAGCGGGTGACGGCGGACAAGCGCTACCACACGCCGGACCTCGGCGGCGATGCGACGACAGCGGATGTCACCCGCGCCGTGATCGAGGCGATCCGCGCCGGGAACGTCTGATCCGGATCGCGTTCGCTCAAACCATCCCGGCGATCCGCTCAACGGTCCACCAGAGACCGATGGCCATGGAGCTGGCGGCGACCGCCTGTCCCGCAAGACGCGGGGTGGCGGTGCCGGTCAGGGTGAGCAGGCGGGTCGCCGCGATGACGATGGGCAGTGGGTCGCGCGATGCGACGGAATGCCTGTCGCCAGCCAGTCGGTTCAACTCAACGCAGGTTCTCCAAGTTCTCGCACAATGCGAGCAGAAGGCCGTCCCTGCCGGCATTCGCGACGATCGAGAGACCGACCGGAGCGCCATCGACGGTGCCCGCCGGCAGGTTCACCTGCGGCAATCCGGCATGCCCCGCCGGGCAGAGCATTTCCAGTGCGGCGTTGCGATAGGCATTGAGCCCGGCTTCATCCGCGTCTCGCCTCGGCGCGGGGCCGGGTGCGGTCGGCAGGATGAGGATGCCGTTCAGGCCGAGCATCTCCCGCAACCTTGATCTGATTGCCGACCGGGCCGCTTTTGCGGGCTCCAGCATCTCCGGCGTGATGGCGGCCGCCATCTCGAACCGTTCCCTCACGCCGGGACCGAAGGTGGGGCTGTTGGCGCGGATCCATTCACCGTGGGTCTGCCAGATTTCAGCCGCCTGGCAGATGCGGAAGACCTCGCGCCAGCCGGCCAGCGAGGTTTCCGAAAGCACCGTGTTCGCGGCCACGCCGAGCCTGTCCTGCAACCGGTCGGCCAGCGGCGCGATGGCCGACCGCGTCTCAGCCGAGGCGAGCGCCATCGCATCGGTGGCGATCATCAG
>JAVKCR010000051.1:0-5883 GCA_040222645.1 Rhodospirillales bacterium | reverse complement strand
CCCTCACTTTCCTGGCGCTTGCCATGTCCAGCGGACTTGGCCTCGGCCCGGGAGCCGGCTTCTGACGTAGCGGCTTTTTCATTTCGATAGTTCCAGACACTTGAGCGGTCCCGACGGGCCGCTCTTTTTTTGTCAGCCGTCATGTGACCGCAGTCACAGAATACCGGGGCCGCAACGCTATGCTTTGATCAACGGTGCCCGGCACCGCCACGGCCGCATGGGCCGGTAGTGAAAAGCTATACTCTTTCCCTCAAGAGCAAACTCCGCGGCGCCTGCCAAGGGCGCCGTTTCTTTTTGCAGCGGTTCTGCAATGGCTGATTGTCAAGTCAGGGGTCTATTGGGTAAGTTGGACCGTAAAATACCGATAACCGGAAGACACATGGCAAAGAAAATTCTGATCGTCGAGGACAACGAGTTGAACATGAAGTTGTTCAATGACCTCCTGCAGGCGCACGGTTACGAGACGCTGCAGTCAAAAGACGGCAAGGAAGCGCTCAAGCTGGCCCGCGACAACATGCCGGACCTCATCCTCATGGATATCCAGCTTCCGGAAATCTCCGGCCTCGAAATCACCCGCATGCTGAAGGAAGACGAAGGCCTGAAGCATATCCCGGTGATCGCGGTCACCGCGTTCGCCATGAAGGGCGACGAGGAAAAGATCCGCGAGGGCGGCTGCGAAGGCTACATCGCCAAGCCGATCTCGGTCGGCAACTTCCTTGAGACGGTCGCAAGCTTCCTCAACTGACAACCCGCCCTGTTTTCACTCGCTTGCCGGGAACGGCAGGAGGGAATCAAAAAGGCCGCTCTGAAAGCGGCCTTTTGCGTTTCCGGTCGGTTGCCGGGACCAATTACTTGATCTTGGCTTCCTTGAAGGTCACGTGCTTGCGGACGACCGGATCGTATTTCCGGAACTCGAGCTTTTCGGTCTGCGTCCGCGGGTTCTTCTTCGTCACGTAGTAATAGCCGGTGTCGGCCGTCGAGACGAGTTTGATCTTTAGCGTATTCGGCTTAGCCATTTCCTGAACCTCTGCGGTCTGAAACAGAGCGCGGAAAATAGCCGTGCGGCGCAGAGTGTCAAGCGGCGTTTTCCGCCCTAGTGGCCCGCCAGGGTGGTGGCGGACGTATCCAGCGCGCGCAGGTAGGCAACCCGGTCATCGAGCAGCCGGATCGCCACGTCGATCTCGAAATTCCGGTCGAGCCGCACGCTCGGGCAGAACTCCCGCAACCCCTGGCGGCCTTCCTCGTCGGCGACGTCGACCAGACGCCAGTCGACCATGCGGCGGGCGATTTCCTGGCGTCGGCCGCCGGCGACGCGCAACAGCTCCGGCGCATCATGGTCATAGGCCGAGGTGCAGACCGTCGGCATGACGCCGAGATGCTGCAAGGCATAGCCCGACGGCGCATGGAAACGCGCCCAGGTCAGCGAAATCTCACCGTCGTTCGGCAGGTCGATGACGTTCTGAACCGTTCCCTTGCCGTATGACGTCGCCCCGATGACCACGGCCCGCCCCGCATCCTGCAGCGCGGAGGCGACGATCTCGGCCGCCGAGGCGGACCGGCCATCGACGACCACGATGATCGGCAGCCCGTCGGCGATATCCCCGTCATGCGCCTCGAAGCTCTGCAGCGAGCTCGGGTGGCGACCCTTGGCGGAAACGATGCGACCATGGTCAAGGAAGAGATCCGACACCCGCACGGACTGGTCGAGCAGCCCGCCAGGATTGTTGCGCATGTCGAGGATGATTCCCCGCATGCCGCTGCCGATCTCCTGCTTGGCGCGCCGCACCGCATCCTCAAGCCGGTTCGCGGTATCCACGCGGAACCCGGTGAGCTGGATTGAGGCCACATCGCCCATGCGGCTGTAGACGACCGTCGGCGAGACGATCTGCTCGCGGCGCAGTTCGACGATGCGCTGCGACCCGATATCGTTGGCGACACGCAGTTCGAGACTGGTGCCGACCGGGCCGCGGATGGTGTCGACGATGCGGTCGCGGGTCCAGTCCGTCACCTCCTCGCCATTGACCGCGAGAATCCTGTCTCCGGCCTTGAGTCCCACTCGCTCCGCCGGCGATTCGGGCTGGACCGAGACCACCACGATCCATTCCTGTTCGGCGCGGAACTTGATGCCGATGCCGCCGAAACCGCCCCGCTCCGCGCGCCGGCGACGGGCTTCGTCGGCACCGTAATAGCGGGAATAGCGGTCGAGGCTTTCCATCGCGGCATCGAAGGTGGCCTGGAAGACGCGCTCGGTGCGCTGGACCTCGTGCATCTCGCCGTCGAGACGCAGTTCCTTCACCGCATCGACGGTGATCGCCACCCACCCCGCAAGGTCACCGTCGAGCGGGCGGTCATAGACGAACTCCTCGCCCATCGGGCGGCGGATACGGACCTTTTTCGGCGTACCTGTATCGACCTCGATCGTCGGATCGATGGTCACCAGGCCGTAGAGGCCCGACACGGCAAGGTCACCGGCCTGCAACGAATCGATGTATCGCGACAGGATGCGGCTGTAGCCGACATTGAAGACTTCGGAGAGCTTTTCGGTATAGGGATCCGGTCCTGAATCGCCAACGGGCGTCCCGGGCGCCGTGGCACAGGCACCGAGAGTCAGTAGAAGGCCTGCCGAGGCGGCCCGCAACGCTTTGTAATTGCAGCACATACCAGACAGCGAAAAAACCTGAGCGCAATTATTGCGCCGCTTAATGCCCTAGAACAGCGCTTTTTCCATTAACTTAGCGTTACCGCCGGCGTTGGTGGCGTTTGCCGCGATGGGGTTTGCCCCGCTGACGAACGGTACCTTTCGGGTGATCGAGTATCTCGAACAGCATGCCGCCGGTCACCGGCGTCGCCTCGACGAGGCGGACGCTGAAGATATCGCCGAGCCGGTAGGTTCGGCCGGTATGGTCACCGACCAGCCGGTGCATCGCCTCTTCATGGTGGTAGTAGTCATCGGGAAGGCTGGAAATCGGCACCAGGCCGTCCGCCCCGGTCTCGCGCAGCGTGACGAACAGCCCGAACCGGGTGACCCCGGAGACGCTCGCCTCGAAATCCGCGCCGACGCGGTCCGCGAGGAAGCTCGTCGTGTAGCGGTCCACCGCATCGCGTTCCGCCTCCGCCGAGCGCCGTTCGGTGACCGAGATATGTTCGGCCACCCCGACCAGGCCCTCGTTCGATTCATAGGCCTCGCCACCCGCGCCGAGGCCGAAGGTATCGATCAGGCCGCGATGCACGATGAGGTCCGCATAGCGGCGGATCGGCGAGGTAAAGTGGCAATAGCGCTGCAGGGCGAGACCGAAATGGCCGATATTGTCGGGGCTGTAGGCCGCCTGCGCCTGCGATCGCAGCACCACCTGGTTGACCAGCGACTGGTGCGGCTGGCCGGCCACGGCCTGCAGGATGCGGTTGAAGTCGGATGTCCGGATGACCCCTTTCGGCAGGCTGAGATCGAACGAGCGGAGGAACTGGTGCAGGGCCTCCAGTTTCTCCATGCCCGGCTGGTCGTGGACGCGGAACAGGGTCGGCCGGCGCTTCTTGACCAGCGCCTCGGCGACGGCGACGTTGGCGCAGATCATGAACTCCTCGATCAGCTTGTGGCTGTCGAGGCGTTCGCGCTGCTGGATGCGCGCGACATTGCCGTCCTCGCCAATCACGACCTGGCGTTCCGGCAGGTCGAGTTCCATGACACCGCGGCTCTTGCGGTAGTTGTCGAGCGCCGCGTAGGCCGCGTAGAGCGGCGCGACGACGATGTCCTGCAGACCGTCCGTCGCCTCGTCGGGGAACCCGTCCCGGGCCTGCTGGAGCTGCTTGTAGGTCAGCCGCGCCGCGGAATGCATCATCGCGCGCTCCACGCGGCTGCGCAGCGTCCTGCCCTTCGCGTCGATCCAGACATGGCAGACCATGCAGGGACGGTCTTCCCGGGGTTTAAGCGAGCACCAGCCGTTGGAAAGTTCCTCCGGCAGCATCGGCACCGCGCGGTCGGGGAAATAGGTCGAGTTACCGCGTTCGAAGGCCGCCTTGTCGAGCGGGCTGCCCGGGCGGACATACCAGGCGACATCGGCGATCGCTATGATCAGGTGGAAACCGCCCTGGTTCGACGGATCTTCATCCGGTTCCGCAAAGACCGCATCGTCGAAATCGCGGGCATCCTCGCCGTCGATGGTGACCAAGGGCAGCTTGCGCAGGTCCGTCCGGCCTTCCATCGGCGCCGCGCCGGCCTGCTCGGCATCGCGGCGGGCGGCCTCGGGAAAGTCCTCGGGAATGCCGCGACGCTTGATGACGATGTCGGTGATCGCGCCCGGCCCGGAATAGTCGCCCAGCACCTCGGTGACGCGGACGGGTTTGAGGCCGAGATCCTTGCCCGGCAGCACCTCGGCGCGCACCAGGTCGCCCTCGTTAAGCTTCTCCGGCGGCGCGCCGGCCACCATGAACTCGTCGCGGTCGCGCCGGGCGACGGATTTCACCCGCCAGCGTCCGCCGCTGTCGGTACGAGCGATGCCGAGGATGGAGATGGAATCGCGTTCCAGCCGGCGGATGATCTTGCCGCGCCAGTCGCTGCCGTCGCGGTCGCATTTCACGAGGATCTTGTCGTTCATGGCCGGCGCGGGTCCGCGACCATAGGCGACGATATGAACCTCGGGCCCCTCACCGTCGCCGGAATTGTCCATCGGCACCGCGTAGACCTCGCCGTCGCGGTCGATGCGGGAGACTCTGAGCACGGTTACCGACGGCAGGTCGCCGGCACCCCGGAACGACTTGCGGTGGCCCTTCTCAAGCTGGCCGTCCTTCTCCATCTCGCGGAGCAGCTTCTTCAGCATCGGACGGTCCTGGCCGGAGATATGGAAGGCCTTCGCAATCTCGCGCTTGCCGACCTTGCCGGCGGAATCGCGGATGAATTCCAGCACCTGTTCCCGTGTCGGGAACGGCGCCGGCTTGCGGTCGCTGGTCATGATGCCGGGATCAGGCCGCGCTCGAGCGCGACCTGCCGGTCTTGCCCCGGCCGCCCTTGCCGCCGGAGCTTCCCTTCTCCGCCTTCGCCTTGATCAGCTCGACGGCCTTCTCGAGGGTCAGGTTTTCCATCTCGGTTCCCTTCGGCAGGGTCGCGCGGATCTTGCCATGCTCGGCATAGGGGCCGAAACGCCCGGACTTCACCGTCACCGGCTTGCCGTCGGCGGGATGGGCGCCAAGCTCGATGGTCTTGCCGCCGCCCTTCTTTTCGCGCGCTTCGGCGATCACGGTGACCGCACGGTTGAGCCCGATGGAAAGGATATCGTCATCGGCCGGCAAGGAGGTAAAACCGCCGTCATACTTAAGGTAGGGTCCGAAACGGCCGAGTCCGGCCTGGATCATGTTCCCGGATTCCGGGTGCGGCCCGACATCGCGCGGCAGCCGCAAGAGCCCGAGCGCGCGTTCCAGGTCGACATCCGCCGGCGACAGCCCCTTCGGCAGCGAGGCGCGTTTCGGCTTGGTCTTGCCCTCGGGTTCGCCGAGTTGCACGTAATGGCCGTAGGGCCCCTTGCGCAGCGTGACCATGAGGCCGGTGTCCGGGTCCTCGCCGAGTTCGATCGGCCCGTCAGAGGCGACCGCGTTGTCCTCTTCGCCGCCGGTGCCGAGGATTTCCAGCTTCCGGGTATGCTTGCATTCCGGATAGTTCGAGCAGCCGATGAAGGCGCCGAACTTGCCGAGCTTGAGACCGAGGCGGCCATCACCGCAGGAGGGGCAGGCGCGCGGGTCGCTGCCATCGGCGCGGGCCGGGAAGAAGTGCGGGCCGAGGTCGGCGTCCAGAGCCTCGAGCACCTGGCCGATCCTGAGCTCGCTGGTCTGCTCCACCGCCTTGCGGTACTCGGCCCAGAAGTCGGCCAGCACCGCGCGCCAGTCGACCCGGCC
>JAVKCR010000050.1:0-4787 GCA_040222645.1 Rhodospirillales bacterium | reverse complement strand
CAAACGCCGTGGCGATCACCTTGGCGCCGCGGTCATGGCCGTCCTGGCCCATCTTGGCGACCAGCACATGCGGCGCGCGGCCCTTGTCTACAGTGTAATCTGCAATGCGTGAACGGATTGCCTGGTATTCCGGATCGTCGTGATAGACGTCCTCGTAGACGCCGCCGATCACCTTCGTAATGGCATGGTGGCGGCCGCCGAAACCGCGTTCCATGGCGTCGGAGATCTCGCCCAGCGAGGCCCGCGCCCTCGCCGCGTCGACGGCGGCTGAGAGCAGGTTGCCCTTGCCCGATTTCGCCACCTGCTCAAGCGCCGTGATCGCGGCTTCGTGTGCCTTCGGATCCCGGCTGTCGCGCATCTTCTTGAGCCGCGCGATCTGCCCGGCCCGCACCTTGTCGGTGTCGATGTCGAGAATGTCGACCTGCGGCTCGTCGTTGAGCCGGAACCGGTTGACGCCCACGATGACGTCCTCGCCCCGGTCGATCCGTGCCTGCCGCCGGGCGGCGGCTTCCTCGATCCGCATCTTCGGCAGGCCCTGCTCCACCGCCTTGGTCATGCCGCCCAGCGCCTCGACCTCGGCGATCAGCTCCCAGGCTTTTTCTGCCAGGTCGGCGGTCAGCTTCTCGACATAGAAGGAGCCGCCAAGCGGGTCGACGACATTGGTGATGCCGGTTTCGTGCTGCAGGATCAGCTGGGTGTTGCGCGCGATGCGGGCCGAGAATTCCGTCGGCAGCGCGATCGCCTCGTCGAACGAATTGGTGTGCAGCGACTGGGTGCCGCCGAGCACCGCGGCCATGGCTTCGAACGCCGTGCGGACAACATTGTTGTAAGGATCCTGCTCGGTCAGCGACACGCCCGATGTCTGGCAATGCGTGCGCAGCATCTTCGAGCGCTCCGACTTGGCGCCGAAGTCGGTCATAATCTTCGACCACATGGCCCGCGCCGCCCTGAGTTTCGCCGCTTCCATGAACACGTTCATGCCGATGCAGAAGAAGAACGATAACCGCCCCGCGAAAGCATCGACATCGAGCCCCTTTGCCTGCGCTGCGCGGACATATTCCATGCCGTCGGCCAGCGTGTAGGCCAGTTCCTGCGCCAGCGTCGCCCCGGCCTCCTGCATGTGGTAGCCCGAGATCGAGATCGAGTTGAATTTCGGCATTTCGGCCGCCGTGAACTCGATGATGTCGGCAACGATCCGCATCGAGGGCTCGGGCGGATAGATATAGGTGTTGCGGACCATGAACTCCTTGAGGATGTCGTTCTGCACCGTCCCTGTCAGCGCCGCGCGCTCGACGCCCTGTTCCTCGCCTGCCACGATGAACATCGCCAAGACCGGGATGATGGCGCCGTTCATGGTCATCGACACGCTCATCTCGCCCAGCGGAATGCCGTCGAACAGGATCTTCATGTCCTCGACCGAATCGATCGCCACGCCGGCCTTGCCGACATCGCCGGTGACCCGCGGATGGTCGGAATCATAGCCCCGGTGGGTGGCGAGATCGAAGGCCACAGACAGTCCCTTCTGGCCCGCCGCCAGGTTCTTGCGGTAGAACGCGTTTGAATCCTCCGCCGTCGAGAAGCCGGCATATTGCCGGATCGTCCAGGGTTGGCCCGCATACATGGTCGAGCGCACGCCGCGGGTGAACGGGGCGAATCCCGGCAGCTCTGATGCGGCGGATTCGGGCAGGTCTTCGGCCGTGTAGAGCGGCTTCAGCGTGATGCCTTCCGGCGTTTCGGTGTTGAGGCTCTCGACCGGCTTGCCCTTGAGATCCTTGGTGGCAAGCTCGAGCCAGTCGCGCGTGGTCTTGCTCATTTCGCGAACTCCATGATGATCTCGTCGACGGCGAGGCTGTCGCCGGCCTTCACCGGGATGCGTGAGACCACGCCCTTGCGCTCGGCCTTGAGCACATTCTCCATCTTCATTGCCTCGACGACGGCCAGCGTCTGGCCTTCCTGCACCTCGTCGCCCTCGTTGACGGCAATCGAGACGATCAGGCCGGGCATCGGGCAGAGCAGCAGGCTTGACGTGTCGGGCGCCACCTTCTCCTTCATCAGCCGGGCCAGTTCGGCGATGCGGGGACTGAACACCTGCACCCGCACATCGACGCCAAGCTGCCGCAGCCGCCATCCGGCGTCGGCGGGCTCGACCTTGATGGCGTTGGTCACCCCATCGATATCGAATACTGCCAGCTTTGCGCCTGGCGTCCAGTCTGTCGTCACCGACAGCGGCTCGCGTCCCGGCAGCCGCACCAGATAGACATCGTCGGTGTCGTCGATATGGCCGGTGATCTCCTGGCCTGCGATCCGAACCACCTTGTCCTCATGCGCGCGCTTTTCCGCCTGGCTGAATCGCGCGCCGGAGATCTGCGCGTTGCGCTCCCCCGAGATGTGGCTGAGCAGCAGCGCCGCAATGGCAAAGCGCTTGATGGTGTCGTCATTGGGCGGCACCGGGGCAAAGCCCTCAGGATACTCCTCGGCGATGAAGCCGGTCGACAGCCGGCCCTCGCGCCAGCGCGGATGCTGCATCAGCGCCGACAGGAACGGCAGATTGTGGCCGATGCCCTCGACCTCGAACCGGTCAAGCGCGTCGGCCATGGCGTCGACGGCCTCGAGCCGGGTCGGCGCGTGGGTGCACAGCTTTGCCACCATCGGATCGTAGAACATCGAGATCTCCGAGCCTTCGGTGACCCCGGTGTCGTTGCGGATGGTGATGCCGTCGCTGGTGCCTTCCTGCGGCGGCCGGTAGCGCGTCAGCCGGCCGATCGAGGGCAGGAAGTTGCGGTAGGGGTCCTCGGCGTAGAGCCGGCTTTCGACCGCCCAGCCATTGAGTTTCACATCGGCTTGCGTGAACGGGAGCTTCTCGCCGGCTGCAACCCGGATCATCTGCTCGACCAGGTCGACGCCGGTGATCAGTTCGGTGACCGGATGCTCGACCTGCAGCCGCGTGTTCATCTCGAGGAAATAGAAGTTGCGGTGCTTGTCGACGATGAATTCCACCGTGCCGGCAGACTGGTAATCCACCGCGTTTGCCAGCGCCACCGACTGCTCGCCCATGGCCTTGCGGGTTTCCGCGTCGAGGAAAGGCGAGGGTGCCTCTTCCACCACCTTCTGGTTCCGCCGCTGGATCGAGCATTCTCGCTCGCCGAGATAGATCGTGTTGCCATGGCTGTCGGCGATCAGCTGAATCTCGATATGCCGCGGTTCCTCGATGAATTTTTCGATGAAGATCCGGTCATCGCCAAACGAACTTGCCGCTTCCGATTTCGAGCGGGAAAAGCCCTCGCGCGCCTCGGCGTCGTTCCAGGCAATCCGCATGCCCTTGCCGCCGCCGCCGGCGGATGCCTTGATCATCACCGGATAGCCGATCTCGGCGGCGATCTTAGCCGCATGCGCCTCGTCATCGATAAGCCCCATGTGGCCGGGCACGGTGGAGACACCGGCTTCGGCGGCGATCTTCTTAGAGGTGATCTTGTCGCCCATCGCCTCGATGGCTTTGACCTTCGGGCCGATGAAGGCAATGCCCTCTTTCTCCAGCGCCTCGCAGAACGAGGCCCGTTCGGACAGGAAGCCGTAACCCGGATGCACGGCCTCTGCGCCGGTTTCCTTGCACGCGGCAATGATCTTCTCGGCGATCAGATAGGACTGGTTGGCGGGTGGAGGGCCGATATGCACAGCCTCATCAGCCATTTCCACATGCACGGCATTGCGATCGGCGTCTGAATAGACGGCAACCGTCTTGATGCCCATTGCCCGCGCGGTCTTGATGACCCGGCAGGCAATTTCACCACGATTGGCGATGAGGATCTTGGAAAACATGCACTTCTACCCCCGCTGATGGGCCTGTGGCCCATGACTTCCAGTCATTTCACCCAGGTCCGTGCCCGGGGTATTTCAGACACCCGGTCAACCGGTTGCCTGTTGACGGCTCTCCCCATTCAGGAGAGAGCCGTAATCTTCAAACCTCAAGCACATCCTCGAATGCGGCGGGATAGCTCGCCCGCCCCACGCGTTCGTCAATCCGGAGCAGCGCCGTGTAGGATTTCGGATCGAACGGCTCTTCTGCCGGCACGATCTCGCGCCCGAACAGCCAACTGATCCGCCCCGCATCGAGGTTGCCGCGCTCGAACGGCTCGTCGCCGTAAAGGTGCCAGAGCGCATGCAGGAACGCCGCATCGGCGAGCTTTTCCGTCGATGTCCGGTCCGCCATCCGGCGGCGGTTGATGATCGGCGAGACCCCGCGCGGATTGGCCCTGCGGATGGTAAACTGGAACCCCGTGCCGGGCAGGCCGGACGGGATCCCACGGTGCTTGGTCATTTCAGGCAGTTTTGCCATCAGGCCTTGCCTTCCTTCTGGGCGTCGAGCTTGTCCTGGGTGCGCAGCTCGAAATCGCTGGCGTCGTGGCGTTCGTGCAGCTGCTCGGACGGCTCGCCAAAGGCGCGGTTGACCATGCGTCCCCGTTTCACCGCCGGGCGCGCGGCAATCTGGTCGGTCCAGCGCTTCAGGTTGGTGTAGATGCCGGTGTCGAGAAAGGTGGCGGCATCATTGTAGACGTTGCCCTGCATCAGCGTGCCGTACCAGGGCCAGATCGCCATGTCGGCAATCGAGTACTCGCTTCCCGCCATGTACTCGTTCTTGGCGAGGTTCTTGTCGAGCACGTCGAGCTGGCGCTTGACCTCCATGGCGAAGCGGTCGATCGCGTACTCGATCTTCATCGGCGCATAGGCGTAGAAATGCCCGAAGCCGCCGCCCAGGAACGGGCCGGAGCCCATCTGCCAGAACAGCCAGT
>JAVKCR010000049.1:0-13719 GCA_040222645.1 Rhodospirillales bacterium | reverse complement strand
GCACAATCCAATCGGGAAAGAGGGTCATATGAAACTGGTAAAATATCTCGGTGCGGCATTGCTTGCCATGACCGCCATGGCGCAGCCGGCTTCCGCACAATCCGCGCTCAACGACATCCTGTCCTCCGGCACGATTAAGGTCGGCGTCACCGGCGACTGGAACCCGATGTCGATCCGCGATCCGGCGACGAATTCCTACAAGGGCTATGACGTCGACATCATGACCGAGCTCGCGAAGGATCTCGACGTGAAGCTCGAATTCGTCGCGACCGACTGGAAGACGCTGGTCAACGGCGTCGTCGCCGGCAACTACCACATCACCGGTTCCGCCTCGATCAGCCCGCCGCGCATGAAGGCGGCCGGCTTCTCGGAAAGCTACATCTCGGTGCAGATCCTGCCTTTCACCACCGCCGACAAGGCGGGCAATTTCAAAAGCTGGGACGACATCAACAAGCCCGGCGTGAAGGTCGCGGCGACGCTCGGCACCACCTTCGAACGCTACGTGAAGGCATGGTTCCCGGATGCCGACATCAAGATCGTCGAGGCCCCGGTGCTCGGCCACCAGGAAGTGCTGGCGGGCCGCGCCGACGTGTTCATCACGTCCAATATCGAAGGCTCGACGCTGGTGCAGAAATTCCCGCAGGTGAAGCAGATCCCGGTCTCGGAAGCACGCTCGCCCTCGCCGATCGCCATGCTGCTGCCGCAGACCGACCAGGTCTGGATCAATTACGTCAACAACTGGATCAAGGTGAAGCAGGCCCAGGGCTTCTTCAAGGAAGTGGCCGCGAAGTGGGGTCTGTAACCCTCACCTGACATCCATCTCCACGCGAACGGCGCGGTCCCACCGGATCGCGCCGTTTTCTTTTGCCGGCACCCCGGGAAATCAGCGTCCGTTGTAGCTTCGGAACCAGTCGATGAAGGCCGGGAGTCCCAGTTCGATCGGGGTATGGGGATGGTAGCCGAGATCGCGCTCGATGGCCGAGATGTCGGCGAAGGTTTCCTTCACGTCGCCCGGCTGGATCTCGTCGAACTGGATCTCCGCCTTGCGGCCGAGTCCTTCCTCGATGAGGGCAATGAAGCGCATCAGGTCTTCGCTGCGGTGATTGCCGATATTGTAGACCCGATGCGGCGGCGCACCCGAGGGCGGCGCATCGAGACACCTCAGCACCCCATCGACGATATCGTCGATGAAGGTGAAATCCCGGCGCATGTCGCCGTTGTTGAAAACCGTGATCGGCTCGCCGGCCATGATCTTCGAGGCGAAGATGTAGGCCGCCATGTCCGGCCGGCCCCAGGGCCCGTAGACCGTGAAGAAGCGCAGGCCGGTCAGCGGGATGCCGTAGAGATGGGCGTAGGTATAGGCCATCAGCTCGCCCGACCGCTTGGTCGCGGCATAGAGCGAGATCGGCTTGTCGACCGGGTCGTCGACCGAGAAGGGAAGTTTCTCGTTGGCACCGTAGACCGATGACGACGAGGCGTAGACCATGTGCTTCAGCCCGTCCAGCCGACGGGCCAGTTCAAGCATGACCAGCTGACCCTCGACATTGCTGCGGACGTAGGAATAGGGGTCCTTCAGCGAATGGCGCACCCCCGCCTGGGCGGCGAGATGGACGATGCCGGTGACCGGTTCGTGGTTTTCCGCGACCGCCATCATGGCATCGCGATCCGCCACGTCGGCGCGCAGGAAACGAAAGCCGGACTGGGCCTCCAGCCGGCCGAGCCTGGCCAGCTTCAGGGCCGGGTCGTAGTAGTCGTTCAGATTGTCCACGCCGAGTACGCGCGCGCCACGACCCAGCAGCGCCTGCGCCACGTGGAAGCCGATGAAGCCGGCCGCGCCGGTGACCAGGACGGTCATGCGATCACTCTCCTCAACATGCCCCCTCTATACAGGCAGAGAATCATGAAATCACGTGAAGAACTTTCGTTTTTCACGCAAACCACGGCTTGAGCCGCCGGGCTGCTGCCGCTATCGTCCCGGCCCTTCGGATCAGGAGTTCGCAATGGCGGATGTTGGC
Source organism: Rhodospirillales bacterium (assembly GCA_040222645.1). Lineage (GTDB taxonomy): Bacteria > Pseudomonadota > Alphaproteobacteria > Rhodospirillales > HT1-32 > HT1-32. The sequence goes on along the minus strand of JAVKCR010000049.1, from coordinate 11,704 downwards.
GGAATCGCTTCGGAAAGACTGCAGTCGTTCATCGACCGGGTCGAGCGGCTGGAAGAGGAAAAGAAGAACCTGATGGATGACATCAAGGATGTCTTCGCCGAAGCCAAGGCAACCGGTTTCGACGTCAAGATCATGCGCCAGGTCCTGCGCTTGCGGAAACTCGACAAGGCCGACCGCCAGGAACAGGAACACCTGCTGGAGCTCTATAAACGCGCGCTTGGCATGGACTGAGCAGGACAAGCCACCTCCGTTCTGCCCGTTCGCGCGTTGAGATGCATCAATGCATCGATGCGAGACGGGGTTAGTGTACCCCCATAAGCGTGGTTCACCAAAGGAGGCAGCGATGTACAAGACAATCCTTATTCCCGTAGACCTCGGTCATACCGAAGCGGTGGCGAAGATGATCGACGTCGCGCGAAAGCTCGGTGATTCGAATGCCCGTATCGCACTCTGCAATGTCCTCTGGGACATCCCCGAATATGTCCTGGTGGAACTGCCGAGTGAGATCGGCACCAAGGCGGAGGAAGAAGCGGAGGCCGGCCTGACGGCGATCGCCACGGAAAACGGTCTGGATCCGGACATCCACATCGTCCACGGCCAGCCGGCCGGCGCGATCATGGGCCTTGCCGAGAAACTCGGTGCGGAACTGATCGTCGTGGCGTCCCACAAGCCCGGCCTGCAGGACCTGTTCATCGGCTCCACCGCAGCCCGTATCGTCAGCCACGCGAAGTGCTGCGTACACGTGATCCGCTGAATTCAGGACGTCACGAATGCGAAAGGGCGACCCGGAAGGGCCGCCCTGTTCGTGGCAATCGCTCTGCCCGGCCGTTGAGCGATCCGCTCAGGCGGTCTTCAATTTCTCGACCAGCTTGCGCAGGTCGTCGATCAGGCCGGCGACGGTGCCGCCGCCATTGCGGATCACCGCCATGAACTCGTCGCGCTGCGCCTTTCGGAGGCTCACGCCCTCGACGACCACGTCGACCGCCTTGAAGCCCTGCCCGGTGTCATGGACGAACCAGTCGAGCCGCACCTTCTGGCCGTCATTGCCGAGGAAGGTCGACTGGACGCGGTGTACGCCCTCCTGAAACTGGTCTGCGCGACCGACCCTGAGATCGCCGCCGTTGAAGGTGGCGAAACGCTTGGCATAGGTCTGCACGACATATTCCTCGAAGATGTCGAGATAGGCCTGCCGCTCCGCCTCGCTGGCGCGGCGCCAGTAGCGGCCGAGCACGTATTTGCCGATATAATCGACATCGAAGCCGTTGCGCAGAAGCTGGCGCAGCTCGCTGATCTTGGTTTCCTGCGACCGGCCGGCATCAGACGAAACACCCAGCGCGCGGCTGGCGAGATCCTGCACGAAGGCGCCGGGCGCGTCGGCAGCCGAAGCGCGTTCGATATGCGCGGCGGCGGCCATCGCACCGACAACGAAGGTTACCGTGATCAGGCGCTGCAGCACAGCCGCCAGCCAGTCGAGATTCCTGTTCATGCCGCTTTTCATCCCTGCCTCCTAAGATCCGTTTCAGTGGCCGGTCCGGAGTGCCGGCGACGCATCGTCTTGCCGGGCAATTCCGGCGCCATTCCGGCAACCGTCAGGATACTTCTAGACAGGTCCGGCCCTGCGCGCTGTGATCCGCTTCACAATCTTCATATAAATTTCATCCCTGACGGGACCGCACGCCTGTTCTATAAGTGGCGCCTGCATTCCGGAGAGAGCCGATGGACCACAGCGACTATTCCGATGACTATCTCCGCCGCATCCTGCGCGAGGCCGGAACGGTCGCCATGGTCGGCGCCTCGCCGAACTGGAACCGCCCCTCCTACTTCGTGATGAAGTACCTGCAAGCCAAGGGATTTCGCGTGATCCCGGTCAATCCGCGCAATGCCGGGGAGGAAATCCTCGGCGAGACCGTCTATCCCAGCCTCGCCGAGGCGCCCGGCCCGTACCAGATGGTCGATGTCTTCCGCAGTTCCGACGCTGCCGGGCCGGTTACCGACGAGGCTATCTCGCTTGCCGCCGACAAGGGGATCAGGTCGGTCTGGATGCAGCTGACGGTGTTCAACGGGGAAGCCGCCGCCCGCGCCGAGGCCGCCGGCTTCGACGTCGTCATGAACCGCTGCCCGAAGATCGAATATGGTCGCCTGTTCGGCGAACTCGCCTGGGGCGGCATAAATACCCGGATCATCACCGCCAAACGACCGCGGGTGAAAAGACTATGAGCAACGACAAACCGCTCCATTACGGCTTCGAGACACGCTCGGTCCATGCCGGCGCCATTCCGGACCCGACCACGGGCGCGCGCAACGTGCCGATCTACCAGACCACCTCCTACGTGTTCGACGATGTCGACCACGCGGCCTCGCTCTTCAACCTGCAGACCTTCGGCTACATCTATTCGCGGCTGACCAACCCCACGGTGGCGGCGCTGGAAGAGCGCGTGGCGAGCCTCGAGAATGCCCGCGCCGCGGTCGGCTGCGCCTCCGGCCATGCCGCGCAGTTCCTCGCCTTCTTCACCCTGCTGCAGCCGGGCGATCATTTCCTCGCCTCGCGCAATCTCTATGGCGGGTCGATCACCCAGTTCGGCCTCTCCTTCAAGAAGCTCGGCTGGAACTGCACCTTCGTCGATGCGACCGACCCGGAGAACTTCCGCCGCGCCATGACGCCCGGCATGAAGGCGATCTTCATCGAGGCGCTGGCCAATCCGGGCGGCGTGGTGCTCGACATCGAACCGATCGCGGAAATCGCCCGCGAAGCCGGCATCCCGCTGATCGTCGACAACACGGTGGCCACGCCCTACCTGTTTAATCCCTGCGACTGGGGCGCCGACATCGTGCTGCATTCGGCGACCAAGTTCCTCGGCGGGCATGGCACGTCGATGGGCGGGCTGGTGGTGGAATCCGGCCGCTTCGACTGGGCGCAGAACGACAAGTTCCCCTCGATGACGCAGCCGGAACCGGCCTATCACGGGCTGACCTTCAACGAGACCTTCGGGGATTTCGGTTTCACCATGAAGGCACGCGCCGTCGCGTTGCGCGATTTCGGCCCGTCGCTGTCGCCGACCAACGCCTTCAACATCATCACCGGCATCGAGACGCTGCCGCTCCGCATGGAACGGCATGTCGCCAACGCGGAACGGGTGGCCGCCTTCCTTGAGGACCATCCCCGCGTCGCCTGGGTGTCCTATGCCGGGCTCAAGTCGAGTCCCTACAACGATCTCGCCCGGAAGTACCTGCCGAAAGGCGCCGGTTCGGTCTTCACCTTCGGGGTCAAGGGCGGGTTCGAGGCCGGGGTCAGACTGGTCGAGGCCTGCAACCTGTTCTCGCATCTCGCCAATATCGGCGACACGCGAAGCCTGATCCTGCATCCCGCCTCGACCACCCACCGGCAACTGACCGACGAGCAGCGCACCGCCGCCGGCGCCGGCCCGGACGTCATCCGCCTCTCGATCGGAATCGAGACCGCCGACGACCTGATGCGCGACCTCGACCAGGCGCTGATGGTGAGCGCGGGGTAGCATTTTTTGCCCTCCCTCAACTCCAAACTCGTCATCCTGATGTCAATCAGGACCCCTGCCTGAGCATTGGCAGCAATATGGCCGGTCCCGGTACCCCGCGTTTGCCGCGGAGCCGCCCATCGGAACCGCCCTCATCTGTGGAAACGCTCAGGCATGGGTCCTGACTTGCGTCAGGATGACGTATGTTTTTGTGGAGATTCCACCCCTCATCCGTCATCCCGGATGACGCGAAGCGGCAGTCCGGGATCTCCTGAGTCAGCGGTAAACACCCGAAGTCCCCGGTTCCTCCTGCGGCAACCTGGGAAGACGAACCTATGCCGTCTCCTCCGCCCTCACGAACGTGGGAACCTCTGCGACGGACAAGGAGACTTGCTCTCGGGGTTCCCACTTTCGTGGGAACGTGGGGGATGTGCTACCAGGAGCCGGGTTATTGATTTTTTGTTGGGGTTTCAGCCCCCCTCGCCGTCATCCTGGATGGCGCGTCAGCGCCAGTCCGGGATCTCCTGAATCGGCGGCAATCGCCCGGGATCCCGGGTTCCGCCTGCGGCGGCCCCGGGAAGACGAACCTATGCCGTCTCCTCCGCCCTCACGAACGTGGGGGCCTCTGCGGCGGACAAGGAGACTGGCTTTCGGGGTTCCCACTTTCGTGGGAACGAGGGGGATGTGCTACCAGGAACTGGGTTGATGACGAAAGTTATCGCTCCTCAAAGCCCCGCGATGCGTGCCAGCGCTTCCGAGACCTTGTCGCGCTGGGCGGCGGCGGCTTCGCGCTTGGTGCGCTGTTCCTCGACCACTTCGGCCGGGGCGCGCGAGGTGAAACTGTCGTTCGCGAGCTTCTTGTCGAAGCGGTCGATCTCGCCGTCGAGACGGGCGATCTCCTTTTCCAGGCGCGCCTTCTCGCCGGAGATGTCGATGACATCGGCGACCGGCAGGATATAGGAAGCCTCGTCAACGATCTGCTGAACCGCGCCCTGCGGGACGTCGGTCGTGGCGTCGATGGTCTCCAGCCGGGCAAGGCGCATCAGCGGTTCGGCCAGTTGCTCCAGCCGGCGTCGGGTTTCGTCGGAGGCGTCCTTCACCAGCAGCGGCACCTTCGCCGCAGGCTGGATGTTCATTTCCGAGCGGACCCCGCGGATCGCCGTGATCACCCGGATCGCCCAGTCGACATCGCCGCGCGCGGCCTCGTTGACCAGCGATTGAGGATATTCCGGCCAGGACTGGCTCATCAGGGGCGCACGCCCCTCCCCCAGCTGCAGCCACAGTTCCGAGGTGACGAACGGCATCACCGGGTGCAGCAGCAGCAGGATCTGGTCGAACGCCCAGGCGGCGCAGGCCTGCGTCTCCGTCTTCTCCGGGCTGTCCTCGCCCTGCAGGACCGGCTTGATCAGTTCGAGATACCAGTCGCAGAAGCTGTGCCAGGCGAAGTGGTAGACGGTGTCCGCGATATCGTTGAACCGGTATCCTTCGACGGCCTTGTCGAGAGCCTCGGCGGTGCGCACCACCTCGCTCACCACCCAGCGATTGGCTGTCAGGGTGACGGCGGCCGGATCGAAATCGTCGCGCGGACGGCATTCGTTCATCTGGCAGAAGCGCGCGGCGTTCCAGAGCTTGGTCGAGAAATTGCGGTACCCCTCGACCCGCTTCTCGGAAAGCTTCACGTCGCGGCCCTGCACCTCCATGGTGCAAAGCGTGAAGCGGAGCGCGTCCGCGCCGTACTGGTCGATCAGGGTGAGGGGATCGATGACGTTGCCCTTCGACTTCGACATCTTCTGGCCGTTCTCGTCACGCACGAGGCCATGCAGGTAGACGGTGTGGAACGGCTCGGTTCCCATGAACTCGATGCCCATCATCATCATGCGGGCAACCCAGAAGAACAGGATGTCGAAGCCGGTCACCAGCACGTCGGTCGGATAGTAGCGGGCGAGTTCCGGGGTCTGTTCCGGCCAGCCGAGTGTCGAGAACGGCCAGAGCGCGGACGAGAACCAGGTATCCAGCACATCGTTGTCCTGGACCAGTTCGACGTCATTGCCATAGGCAGCCCGGGCGGCGGCGCGGGCTTCTTCCTCGGTCTCCTCGACGAAGATGGTGCCGTCCTCGGCATACCAGGCGGGAATGCGGTGGCCCCACCAGATCTGGCGCGAGATGCACCAGGGCTGGATGTTGCGCATCCAGTCGAAATAGGTGCTCTCCCACTGCTTCGGCACGATCGTGGTGCGGCCCTGCTCGACCGCCTCGATCGCCGGCTTCGCCAGCACCTCGGCATTGACGAACCACTGGTCGGTGAGCCACGGCTCGACCGGCACGCCGGAGCGGTCGCCATGCGGCACGGTATGCGGATGCTCGTCGATCTTCACCAGCAGGCCCAACGCCTCCATCTCGCCTACGATCTTGTCGCGCGCGGCGAAGCGGTCCATGCCGCGATAGGCTTCCGGGGCATTCTCGTTCACATGGGCATCGGCGTCGAAGATGTTGATCATCTCCAGCCCGTGTCGGCGGCCGACCTCGAAATCGTTGAAATCATGCGCCGGGGTCATCTTCACCGCGCCGGTGCCCTGTTCGGGGTCGGCATAGTCGTCGGCGACGATTTTCAGTTTCTGGCCGGTGACCGGCTGGACGCAGAACTTGCCGACCAGGTCGGTGAAACGCTCGTCTTCCGGGTGCACGGCGACGCCGGTATCGCCCAGCATGGTTTCGGGCCGGGTGGTGGCGACCGTAATGAAGCGGCCTTCCTCGCCGTCGATCGGGTATTTGAAATGCCACAGCTTGCCGGCGATCTCGCGCTGCTCGACCTCGAGGTCCGAAATCGCGGTATGCAGTTTCGGATCCCAGTTCACCAAGCGCTTGTCGCGGTAGATCAGTCCCTTCTTGTGCAGCGCGACGAACACCTTGCGTACGGCGTGCGACAGGCCGTCATCCATGGTGAAGCGTTCCCGCGACCAGTCGCAGGAGGCGCCGAGGCGGCGAAGCTGGCGGGTGATGGTACCGCCGGATTCCGCCTTCCATTCCCAGACCTTGTCGATGAAGGCGTCGCGGCCGAGATCATGCCGGGTCACGCCGTCGGCGGCGAGCTGGCGTTCAACGACCATCTGGGTGGCGATGCCGGCATGGTCGGTACCCGGCTGCCACAGCGTATTGCGTCCGCGCATGCGCTGGATGCGGATCATCACGTCCTGCAGCGTATTGTTGAGCGCATGGCCCATATGCAGGCTGCCGGTCACGTTCGGCGGCGGGATGACGATGGTATAGGGCGCGGCGTTGGAATCGACAGCGGCCTTGAACAGGCCGTTCTCTTCCCAGTCGGAATAATGGGCGCGTTCGACCTCTTCGGGTCGAAAGGTCTTGTCCAGCATCGCCGGCGTCCTTGGCTAGAAACGAAAATGAGGCGCCAGTTAATAGCGCCTCATATCCGTGATCGCAAAGCCCTTTGGGCTAAAAAGCCGGTACCCTGCTAGCCGCGCTCGGCGCGGTTGACCATCTTCTCGATCTCCGCCTTGACCAGGCGCTCGATGAGATAGGGCAGGTTCTGGTCGAGCCACTCGCGCAGCAACGGCTTGAGGGAATCGCGGACGATATCCTCGAGCGTCACGCCGGCACGACCGACCCCCACCCCCCTGTCGCGGGCAATCGCCCGGCTGAGTTCGGACAGGGCCGCGGTCGAAGCCGCCATGGTGGACGACCCGATAAGGTCGCTGTTGTCCATCGGCGCCGGATCGACCTGCATTTCCGGACCAAGTTCGAGAATCTCTTCCTCTTCCGGCTCCGGTTCCGGCTCGGGAAGTTCGAAAAGATCGTCGTCCTCCTCGATATCCTGATCGGCCAGTTCGAGAAGGTCTTCTTCCTCGACATCCGGAATCGGCAGCACGTCTTCCGGCTCGGGTGGCGGAGGAGGTGGCGGCGGCGGCGGCGGAGGTGGTGGAGGTGGTGGAGGTGGAGGTGGCGGGGGAGGAGGTGGCGGTGGCGGAGGAGGAGGCGGCGGCGGGGGTGGCGGTGCTGCCGCTGCTTCTTCCTGCTCATCCTCCGAAAGAATCCTGCGAATGGACGCAAGGATATCTTCCATTGAGGGCTCTTGTTGTGTGTTATCGTCGCTCATCGCGCCGTCTTCCTCGATCTTCCCGATCACATATCACAAAGATAATGCGATTCTGTCCAGAAGACAAAAGAGAATACAATTAGATTAAGGAAGAATTAGCACAGTAGACTGAATTAACCATTCAGTCCTTGTCGATGTCTCCACCGAACCACTTGTTCCGGACCCGCTTGTAGTTCGACATCGGGTCATAGATTTCGACCGGCAGACCCAGCTCCACTGCCGTCAGCGTGCCCATGGCGGACCGCAACTGCAGGGCAGCCACTTTCCCGTCGCGCTGGGCGCGGACGAGGTTGACTTGCGAATCCAGCAGTTCCTGTTCCTGGTCGAGCACATCGAGAATTGTGCGGGCACCGACCGCGTTTTCGCGGCGGACGCCGTCCAGGGCGATGGTGTTCGATTCGATCTGGCTGTTGAACGCCTGGATGCGCGCACGCGCCGTCACCAGTTCTTCCCACGCCCGCTTGACGTCTTCGGCGACGTTGCGCTTTGCCTCGTCGAGTTCCTGGCGGCGCTGACCGGCAAGCTGCTTGGCCTCGCGCAGGCGCGAATAGACATCGCCGGCCTGGTAGAGCGGCACGGTCAGGTCGGCGCGGACTTCGAGTTCCTCGGTCCGGCTGTTGTTGCTCGAGGTATCGATATCCCTGCCCCACTGGCCGACCAGCGACACTTCGGGCAGCAACTCGCCACGTATGAGGCCGATATTCTCCCGCGCGGCGCGTTCCGTGAAATCGGCCGCCGCCACGCTCGGGTTCATCGCCAGGCCGATCGCAAGAGCCTCTTCCTCGGACGCCGGAATTCCATCGACGTCCGGTGCCGGCTCGAGGGTGCCGGGCAGATCGCCCACCGCGTTGCGATAGGCCGCACGGGACTGCTCGAGGTTGCCTTCTGCCTGGATGCGGTCCGCCGTCGACTGGGCGAGACGCGCCTCGGACTGCGAAACGTCGGTCCGCGTGATTTCACCGACCGAGAAGCGGTCCTGTGCCGCCTCCAGCTGACGGCGAAGCACCAGTTCGTTATTGCGGTTCAGTTCCAGCGTCGCGATATCGCGCAGCACATCGAGATAGGCGGTCGCCGCGGCCAGCAGGATCGTCTGCTCGGTGTCGGCGAGATCGGCGCGCGAGGACAGCACGTTGTTCTCGGCCTGCTCGGTCTCGCGGACCGTACGCCAGCCCCGGAACAGCGGCTGCTCGATCGTCAAGTCCACGGACCGCTCGGTACGCTGCTGATCGCGCGGGTTGAAGCTGTTGCTTTCCGCCCAGACCCTGCCCACCGAACCGGAGAATTCGACCGTCGGGCGCCAGTTGGACAGCGCCTGCGGGACTTCTTCATCGGTGGTCCTGACCGCAGCCCGCTGTGCCTGCAGCGTCGGGTTGGTCATGTACGCCTTGGCCAGGGCCTCGTCGAAGCTTTCGGCGAGCGCCGATCCGGCTGCCGCCAGGGAGAATGCGAGGACGCTGGTGGCCACGAAAAGCTTGCGTTTCATCGGGTTTGCCTTGCTTCCGAATCGCCCTGATAGACGAACAATATGGTTAACGTTCGCTCTTTGTAACCCATGATATTGGAGATCGTAAAGGATTTTATTTGCTAGTCTTTGGAATACTCCAAGACTAGCAAATTAACTAGTTGTTAACGGTGTTTGAATTCTCGGAAGCCAGCCGGCTGCGTCAGAAGACGAACCCTGGTTCGCGGCGGAATTCCGCGAGAAGCGGCACGCCCGCATCGAAAATGGACCGCGCCGAGAAGCTGCCCGCATGGCGGGTCCAGACCGTCGCCTTGCCGAGCCCGTCGCCTCTCTTTACGGCGACAAGACGGCCACCTTCCGCCAGTTGGTCCAGCAGGGCAGCCGGTTCTTCCTCGACCGAGCCGTTGATGAAAATGACATCGTACGGCGCCTGCTTCGGGTAGCCGGCCTTGATATCGCCCTCGATGATCACCGCGTTGTCGGCGCCCATGTCGATCAATGTCTTCGACGCAGCGGCGGCGAAACCCGGATTGCTTTCCAGACCGACCACGGCAGAGGCGATACGGCCGATCACGGCCGACGAATAGCCGGTGGCGCAGGCGACATCGAGCACCGCGTCTCCGCTGCCGATCTCGGCGGCCTGCAACAACCGGGCAAACACCATCGGCTCCATCATCACCCGGCCTTCGCCGAGGTCGATATCCTCGTCGATATAGGCGATACCCTGCTTGCTGCCGGGAACGAATTTCTCGCGCGGAATGGCCGTCATCGCCTCGACGATGGCGAAATCGGTAACGCGGTTCGGCAGAACCTGGCTGTCGATCATGTTGCGGCGGGCGCGTTCGAAATCCATGACTGGCTCCATAAGCTGCGGTCGGACCCCGCCGACCGGTTTCCGCGTTTATATAAAGGGCGCGGGAGGACGGCACAACGCAGGGAATGGCCCGTTGTGGAGGATCGCGCACCGGACTGCTTGACCCCTGCCCGCCGCACGGTCTATATCCAGCGCCTCCAACTGTCTGGCCCGGTGGCAGAGTGGTGATGCAGAGGACTGCAAATCCTTGCACGTCGGTTCGATTCCGGCCCGGGCCTCCAAATTCCAAATCGGGTTAAATTCGCTCTGGAAAGCCCGGATCGATTTTGCTATAAGCCCGACCCTCACGGTCGCAAGGTCGTGAAGCCTGATCCTCGGTAGCTCAGTTGGTAGAGCAGGCGGCTGTTAACCGCCCGGTCGCTGGTTCGAGTCCGGCCCGGGGAGCCAATATGAAGAAGGGCCGCTGGAGTTTTCTCCGGCGGCCCTTTTTCTGTGAATCGGCTTTGGCCATGCCGTCCTGCATGGATGCCGTGGCTTCCATCGTCACGCGCGCCGCATGAAGGAGAGACAGCCGCACTGACCTCGGCGAGATCAACTTCTGACGATAAAAGTCTCGCATTTCGTTCTGATCCGCCTATGTCATGCCAGCGTAACAGGTGTCATGACCGGGAGACGATCATTGTTCGACGAGCAGTTGCCAGAAACCGAGACGAGTACCGATTCATCTGGCGCAACTGTCGCCCTTTCCGGAACGACGCTGTCCTATCCTGCCGCCGAGGGCGAGGTCGAGGTTCTCCGAGGCATCGACATGCATGTCGGGCCGGGCGAAATCGTCGCCGTGACAGGCCCCTCGGGATCCGGAAAATCGTCGCTGATCGCGGTGATCGGGGGGCTGGAACGCGCCACGGGCGGCATGGTCGAGGTGCTCGGCATCGACCTGAACAAGGCCAGCGAGGCTGCCCGCACCGACCTGCGGCGCCGGGATATCGGCATCGTCTTCCAGTCCTTCCACCTCGTGCCGGCGATGACCGCGCTGCAGAATGCATCATTGCCGCTGATTCTGGCCGGTGAGCCCGATGCCGAGACCAGGGCAGCCAGGATGCTTGAACGCGTCGGCCTCGGTCACCGGCTCACGCACCGGCCTGCCGCCCTGTCGGGGGGCGAACAGCAGCGTGTCGCCATCGCGCGGGCCTTCGCCGCGTCGCCCCGGCTGATCCTCGCCGACGAACCGACCGGCAACCTCGACCAGGAAACCGGCGCTGACGTCGTTCGCACCATGTTCGACCTCGTGCACGAAACCGGGGCGTCCTTGCTTATGGTCACCCACGACCCGGCCCTCGCGGAAAAATGCGACCGCACGATCGCCATCGACGCGGGACGTGTCCGCTCGTGAGTACCCGCGCAACATCCCCGGCACGCCCCGGCAATCACCGCATTCTGAAGACCCTGTTCACCGCCGAATGGACGGCAGGCATCTTCGGTCTGAAGCTGTTCGTCGCCTGCGTCGCCATAGCCACCTTCATGATGGGCGCCGTCTGGATCCTGGGAGACGGGCTGTCGCGAACACTGACCCGCGGCGGCACCATGTTCCTCGGCGGGGATGTCGCGGTGACAGCCACGAACCTCCCGCTTCCGGATCAACTCGAGACGCGGCTCCGCGATCTGGCCCCGATGTCGGAAGTCGCCGAACTGCGCACCTCGGCACAGACCGGCGGCGTCCGGGTCGCCGTCGAGGTGAAGGGCGTTGACGCTGCCTACCCGCTCTACGGCCGCGTCGGCCTCGCCAGCGGGCGGTCGTTCGCCGCGGCACTGGAGACCGACGGAGA
>JAVKCR010000048.1:0-8031 GCA_040222645.1 Rhodospirillales bacterium | reverse complement strand
AGGCCATCGACGAGGTGCTCTACGGCGGCACGGGACGCGCCGTCGACATCGTGCTGATGCAGTCGGTCGAGCTCAGTTTCAATGTCCGGATCGAGCCGCTGCGCACCGACCGGACACCGGAGAGCAGCGCCATCCTGATCTCGCTGCACGACCAGACCGCGCTGAAGCGCGCCGACCAGATGCGCGCCGATTTCGTCGCCAATGCGAGCCACGAACTGCGCACGCCGCTGGCCAGCGTCATGGGCTTCATCGAAACGCTGCAGGGTCCCGCCCGCGACGATCCGGAGGCGGCCGACCGGTTTCTCGGCATCATGGCCGGCCAGGCGCAGCGCATGGCGCGGCTGATCCAGGACCTGCTGTCGCTGTCGCGCATCGAGATGAACGAGCACCTGCCGCCGACGGAAAGCGTCGACATCCGCCGGATCGTGCTGGCGGTTTCCGACACGCTCCGGCCACAGGCGGAAGCCAACGAGATGACGGTCACGGTGAATTCGACGCCGGACAGCCCGGTCTGGGTTCTCGGCAATGCGGACGAGCTGACCCAGGTGCTGCAGAACCTGATCGACAATGCGCTGAAATACGGCCGCAACGGTTCGGAGGTCAGCGTCACGGTGGAGGCGGGCCTCGCGCCGCCACCCGGCCATCGCGGCTATTTCCCTTCAGGCGCGGCCCGGGTTTCTGTCATCGACCGGAGCGAAGGCATTGCGCCGGAACATCTGCCGCGGCTGACCGAACGGTTCTACCGTGTCGATACCGCGCGGTCGCGCCAGCTTGGCGGCACCGGGCTCGGTCTCGCCATCGTCAAGCATATCGTCAACCGGCATCGCGGGGTCTTCGCGGTGGATTCGACCCCCGGCACCGGGTCGACCTTCTCGATCTACCTTGCCCAGCCCGATGCGGGCGACTGACGGCTAGCGGATATTCCGGGACTGGAAACTGCGCACCACGCCGGGGTGGCGCTCCAGCGGGCTCGGCGCCGTCGCCATCAGCTCCGGCGTCAGGTTGAACAGCGGGCGGACCAGCATGCGAAAGCGGTCGAAACTGTCGGTCACAACATGCACGACGAGGTCCACCGCCCGGTCCGGCAAGTCGGCGCGGGAAACCAGCAATGATCGCACGCCGAGCGTCGCGGTGTTCTGCCGCGTTCCGGGATAGAGCCCGCCGGTGATGGTACCGGCAAGGAAGACACCGTTGTCCACGAGATGCTTCTTCTGGCTGCGGTCGCAGCAGGTCACGACCATCCGGACCTCGCAGCTGTCCGCCAGGTCATCGAGCATCACGCTCGGCAGGCTGGCGACGAACACCGCCGCATCGACCTCTCCGGCACAGAGCGCCGCGGCGCGGGCCTGCTCCGAGGACAGGGTCTGGCGATCGATCTCGAACCGCGAGCGGAAGCGGCGGTGCTCGATTGCAGTGTCGAACAGCAGCACCGACGGATCGTCGCCCGCGCCGACCGCAACCTTGCTCTTGTGCAGATCCTCGATGCGGAAGGCGGTCGACCGCCGCGCCGCGACCGAGAGCAGCTTCGGAAACAGCGTCAGCACGGTGCGAAGCCTGTCGCGGTCAGCCTGGTTGTCGACAAGGTTGCTGTCGACGAAGGCAAGATCGACACGTCCGGCGCGGAGCGCGCGCAAGCCGTCTCCCGGACCGGGCGCGGGCAGCGTTTCGCAGGCATAGCCGGTGAGGTCGATTTCCTGGTTCAGGAAATTGCAGAAGCCGGTAGCCGCAAGCTGTTCGGGCGATCCGTCGGGACCGCCGGCGATCTTGAGGATACGGGTCGCGGCATGCGCGGGATGGGCGACGCTTGACGCCATCGCGCCAAACGCGAGACAGGCAGCCAGCAGGCAGGGAAAGCGTTTCATCATGACATGGCAAAGCTAGCCCAAAAGAAGAATAACGCAAACGCCTGACTTACCGGATCGGCACTCTTTCTTGCCGCCTGTCGATACATTCCGGAAATGTCACAAAAGCGTCACGGATGCGTGCTATGGCTTCCCGACAACAGCAAGCGGCTTCCGATGCAGGCTCTCACTCTTCTCCTCGCCCTCCTCCTCCTGACCTGGGCCGGCTTCGCGCTCGGCAGAAGCCGGTCGCTGGCCGTCGCCGGCAGCCATTCATCCTCGTTGCACTCGCTGCCGGGCCATTACGGTCTTTACAGCGCGTTGTGGTTCCTGCTGCCGGCGCTCGCCATATTCTGCCTCTGGATCGTCTCCCGGGGCATGTTCGTCGACGGCGCCGTGCTCGACGTGCTGCCGGAAGAACTCAAGGGGGATCCGGGCCGCCTCGGTCTGATCCTCGGGGAGGTGGAGCGCATCGCCATCGGCCAGTCCGCCGGCGATCCGACGCATCCCTCGCTGATCCGCGCGGCGGAGGTTCACAATTCGACGACCTCGATGCTGTTCTGGGGCATGTGCGTGCTCTCGATCGCCGCCGGCACCGCAGGCTTCCTGCTGGCCCGCGGCCGCATCTCGACCGAGTTCCGCGCCCGCAACCAGGTCGAGAAGGTGATCCGCATCACGATGCTGGTCTGCGCCTGCATCGCGATCTTCACCACCGTCGGCATCGTGCTGTCGCTGATCTTCGAAACCATCCGCTTCTTCGGCAAGCCGGAAGTCTCGGCCCTCGAGTTCTTCTTCGGGCTGAACTGGTCTCCGCAGACTGCGCTGCGCGCCGACCAGGTCGGCTCGACCGGCGCCTTCGGTGCGGTGCCGCTGTTCGCCGGCACCATGCTGATCACCGTGATCGCGATGTTGGTGGCTGTGCCCGTCGGCCTGTTCTCCGCCATCTACCTGACCGAGTTCGCCGCACCGAAGGTGCGGGCGACCGTCAAGCCACTGATGGAAGTGCTCGCCGGGGTGCCGACCGTGGTCTACGGCTTCTTCGCCGCCCTTACCGTCGCTCCGCAGGTGCGCGGCTGGGGCTCCGCGCTTGGCCTCGACGTCGCGTCCGAAAGCGCCCTGGCCGCCGGCGTGGTAATGGGGGTGATGATCATCCCCTTCGTCTCCTCGCTGTCGGACGACGTGATCAACGCGGTGCCGCAATCGCTCCGCGACGGGTCCGCCGCGCTCGGCGCGACGAAGTCTGAAACCATCATCCAGGTAATCTTCCCGGCCGCCCTTCCCGGCATCGTCGGCGCCATCCTGCTGGCGGTCAGCCGCGCGGTCGGCGAGACCATGATCGTGGTGATGGCCGCCGGGCTCGCCGCCAACCTGACCATCAACCCGCTGGAAGCGGTGACCACGGTGACGGTGCAGATCGTCACCCTGCTGGTCGGCGATCAGGAATTCGACAGCGCCAAGACGCTCGCCGCCTTCGCGCTCGGCCTGATGCTGTTCTTCGTGACCCTGGCGCTCAACGTGGTCGCCTTCCGCGTGGTCCGCAAATACCGAGAGAAATATGACTGACACCGCCCGGACTACCGTCATCCCGGTCTACCGCCCCTCGGCGGACGAGGAGACCCGCAACGTGCGCCGGCGCTACAACGCCAACCGGCGCCTGCAGGCCTACGGCATCATCGCCATCAGCGTGGCGCTTCTGGCGCTCGCCACCCTGCTGACCTCGATCATCGGCAATGGCTGGTCGGCCTTCTTCCAGACCCATATCGCGCTCGATATCGATCTGAACGCGGAGCGGGTGGATCCCAAGGGCGATCGTTCCCAGGACTCGCTGCGCTCCGGCGACTACCGCGCCGTGGTGCGCGATGCGCTGCGGGCCGCCTTCCCCGAGGTGACCGGTCGTGGCGACCGCCGCGACCTCGGCGGCATCCTGTCGCCCGGCGCGCATTACGAAGTCCAGAACATGGTGATGGACGACCCCTCGCTGGTCGGCCGGAAACTCCGGGTCTGGCTGCCCGTCGACGATGCGATCGACATGCTGGAGAAGGGCTACTTCTCGCTCGAGGGCGACCGTTTCTCGGAGAAGATGGGCGGCTGGATCGCGCAGTTGAAAACCGAGGACCGGCTGGAGAAGAAGTTCAACGCCCGTTTCTTCTCGGCGGGCGATTCCCGCGAACCGGAACTCGCCGGCGTCTGGGGGGCGGTGGTCGGCTCCTTCCTGACCATGATGGTGACATTGCTGGTCGCCTTCCCGGTCGGCGTGCTGGCCGCTGTCTATCTCGAGGAATTCGCGCCGAAGAACAAGATGACCGACCTCATCGAGGTCAACATCAACAATCTCGCGGCGGTGCCCTCCATCGTCTTCGGCCTGCTCGGCCTCGCGGTGTTCATCCAGGTCGCCCACCTGCCGCGCTCGGCGCCGGTGGTCGGCGGCCTGACGCTGGCGCTGATGACCCTGCCGACCCTGATCATCGCATCGCGCGCCGCCCTGAAGGCGGTGCCGCCCTCGATCCGCGAGGCGGCCCTCGGTCTCGGCGCCTCGCCGGTGCAGGCGATGTTCCACCACACCCTGCCGCTGGCGATGCCCGGCATCCTGACCGGCACCATCATCGGCATGGCGCAGGCGCTTGGCGAAACCGCGCCGCTGCTGATGATCGGCATGGTCGCCTTCATCGTCGACATTCCGGGATCGCCGTTCGAGGCGGCGACGGTGCTGCCGGTGCAGATCTATCTCTGGGCGGATTCCCCGGAACGCGCTTTCGTTGAGAAAACCTCGGCCGCCATCATGGTGCTGCTCGGTTTCCTCGTTGTCATGAATGCGCTGGCGGTCGTGCTCCGCAAGCGCTTCGAACGCCGCTGGTGAGCGAGAAGGTTTATGAGCAAGGTAACAGTTGAAATGACCGAAATGCAGCAATCCGTGCAGGCCAAGGCGCCGGTCGCCGAACCGGCGCCGGAACATGCCACCAAACTGACCGCGGAAAAGCTCTGCGTGTTCTACGGCGATAAGCAGGCGCTGTACGATATCGACCTCGCGATCCCGGCCAACCAGGTGACCTCCTTCATCGGTCCGTCGGGCTGCGGCAAGTCGACCTTCCTGCGCTGCCTCAACCGCATGAACGACACCATCGACGGCTGCCGCGTCGAAGGCACGATCACGCTTGAGGATACCGACATCTACGACCGCCGCATCGACGTGGTGCAGCTGCGCGCCCGCATCGGCATGGTGTTCCAGAAACCGAACCCCTTCCCGAAATCGATCTTCGACAATGTCGCCTACGGCCCCCGCATTCACGGGCTCGCCCGCGACCGGGCCGAGCTGGAGGAGATCGTTCATGTCAGCCTCGAGAAGGCCGGCCTGCTGAAGGAGGTCAAGGACCGGCTTGAGGAGCCGGGCACCGGGCTGTCCGGCGGCCAGCAGCAGCGACTCTGCATCGCCCGCGCCATCGCTGTCAGCCCCGAGGTGATCCTGATGGACGAGCCCTGCTCGGCGCTCGACCCGATCGCCACCGCCAAGATCGAGGAGCTGATCGACGAGCTGCGCGAGAACTTCACCATCGTCATCGTTACGCATTCGATGCAGCAGGCGGCCCGCGTGTCCCAGCGCACCGCCTTCTTCCATCTCGGCGAGCTGGTCGAGTGGGGCGAGACCCCCCGGATATTCACCTCGCCCGTCGACCAGCGCACACAGGATTACATCACGGGACGGATCGGATAAGTCGATGAACAACAAGAGCGACCATATCGTTTCCTCCTTCGACCAGGAGCTGACCAAGCTGAACGACATCGTCGTGCAGATGGGCGGCCTGTGCGAATCCCAGATCGCCGCCTCCATCCAGGCCGTGATCAAGCGGGACGTCGAGCGCGCCTCGGTGGTGGTCGAGGAAGACCGCCGCATCGATGCGCTCGAACACGAGCTCGAGGAGCTCGCCGTGCAGGTGCTGGCGCTGCGCCAGCCGATGGCGTCCGATCTCCGCGCCGTGGTCGGGGCGCTGAAGATCTCCGCCGATCTCGAGCGGATCGGCGATTATGCCAAGAACGTCGCCAAGCGGGCCATCGCACTGTCGCAGGTGCCGCCGGTCTCGCCGCTGCGCTCGGTGCCGCGGATGAGCTGGCTGGTGCAGCAGATCCTCAAGCAGACGCTCGACGCCTACGTGGCGCGCGATCCGAAGCTGGCCCGCGAAGCCTGGCATCGCGATGCCGAGGTCGACGACCTCTACAACAGCCTGTTCCGCGAACTCCTGACCTACATGATGGAGGATCCGCGCACCATCTCCGCCTGCACCCATGTGCTGTTCATCGCCAAGAACCTTGAACGGATGGGCGATCACGCGACCAACATCTGCGAGATCGTCCATTTCATGGCGACCGGCCAGGCCATGGCGGAAGACCGGGTGAAGACCGACACGACCAGCTTCGCGGTGGTGGACAAGTAGCATGAGGGACGGGTTCGACATGAATGCGCGGATCATGATAGTCGAGGACGAGGCTCCCCTCGTCGAACTGCTGTCGTACAATCTTCAGAAGGAAGGTTTCGAGACCTTCGCCGCTCTCGATGGCGAGGAAGCCATGGCGATGGTCGACGAATGCCAGCCGGATCTCGTGCTGCTGGACTGGATGCTGCCGGAGCTTTCCGGCATCGAGGTCTGCCGCCAGCTGCGCCGCCGTGCGGACACCAAGCACCTGCCGATCATCATGCTCACCGCCCGCGGCGAGGAAGGCGACCGGATCCGCGGCCTCGATACCGGCGCCGACGATTACATCACCAAGCCGTTCTCGCCCCGCGAGGTGATCGCCCGGCTGCGCGCCGTGCTGCGGCGCGCCAACCCGGCGATCAGCGACGAGGCGCTGCAATACCGCGACATCAACATGGACCTCGCGGCCCACAAGGTAACCCGCGGCACCCGCACGCTGAAGCTGGGGCCGACCGAGTTCCGCCTGCTCCGCTGCTTCATGGAGCAGCCGGGCCGGGTATTCTCGCGTGAGCAGCTGCTCGACAAGGTCTGGGGTTACGATGCGGCGATCGAGCCGCGTACGGTCGACGTCCATATCCGCCGCCTGCGCAAATCGCTCAACGGCCCCGACGAGATCGACCTGATCCGCACCGTCCGCTCCGCCGGCTACGCGCTGGACGAGGACGCCTAGACCCGGCTTTCAACGCCGGGCTGCATTGCCAAGCGCCCAGCCATAGAATTCACCGGGATTGCCGACGAACAACAGGTATCGCTGTGCGTCGGTCAGGTTCCCGGATGTCCGGCGCGCAAGGCCGACGGTATCGATCTCCCGGTAGGGCCGTGTCCTCAGCCGTTCGGCATCACCTGCCGGATGCGGCGGGGTGTGCGGCCAATCCGATCCCCACAGGCACCGCGTCGGAAAACTGTCCATCAGCCTGGCGACCGTCTCACCCAGGTTACCATCATCAAGGCCCGGCACGCGATAGCCGGCCGACAGCTTGAGCCAGACATTGCCGCCCTCCATCAAGGTCATCAGCGCCGGCGGTGTCTTACCGTCAATCGGCGCCATGCCGGCAAAATGATCGAGCACAACCGGAACCGGCAGCCGCCTGACGATATCCGCCAATCCGGCGGCGGCATCGCCACGCACATGAATGTCGACATGCATCGGGCTGCCCGCCAAAGCGGCGGCGGCCGTTTCCAGCAGGCGGCCGGCACGTGAACAGGCATCGGGACCGGCGGCATGAATCCG
The DNA here is from genome assembly GCA_040222645.1 of Rhodospirillales bacterium. Taxonomy (GTDB): domain Bacteria; phylum Pseudomonadota; class Alphaproteobacteria; order Rhodospirillales; family HT1-32; genus HT1-32. The sequence goes on along the minus strand of JAVKCR010000048.1, from coordinate 493 downwards.
GAAGCCCGCGATACCCGCGGCCATCCAGTCCGCCGGATCCAACCGCCGCATCTCCTGCTCAGGGAGACAGGCGGCCACACCGACCGCCGATTCCCGCATTGCCGCAACCGACCAGATCAGGCTGTCATTGTCGGACCCGTAGGGCGTCGCATGCTGGATGACGGCGAAGCGTGCACCGAGCCGCCGCATGACGGCTCTTGCGTCTGAAGGCGAGACCGGCAGCGGCGTGTAGAGGCGGTCCGGCGCGAATCCGAACCGTTCCGGTTCGGGAAAGACGTGGATATGGCAGTCCCAGGAATTTTCGGGCAACGCCGGCGGCCCGTCCCGGACAGTGGCGCCGGTTTCCGGACCACCTGCCTCAGCCATTGACGATCGCCGCGACATGCGCACCGAACGCCGCCGTGCCGAGTGAACCACCGAGATCCCGCGTCCGGCTCTCCGGACCGGCGAGAGCGGTGTCTATGGCCTTGTCGATACAATCCGCGGCATCGGC
>JAVKCR010000047.1:0-8338 GCA_040222645.1 Rhodospirillales bacterium | reverse complement strand
TCATCACGACGGCGACCGGCTTGCGGCCCTTGCGCACCGGTTTCAGGTCCTCGACCCGCGACAGCATGCGTTCGGTCGCGGCAATGTCGAAGCCGGATGGCAGCACCGGCACGATGGCGAGGTCGCATTGGCGGAGCAATTCGGCAAAGGCCTTGGTGCGCACGCCCGCCGGGGCGTCGAAGATGACCCGCGCGCCGGGGCCCTCCGGCAGCTCGAGATCCTCTTTCCAGGCCCTGGCGATGATGCGGGGGCGGGTGTCCGGCCGCGCTTTCGCCCATCCGAGCGCGCTTTTCTGCCGGTCGGCGTCGACCAGCCAGGTCTCGAAGCCGCGGCTGGCATAGGCCGCGGCGAGATTGGTCGCGATGGTCGTCTTGCCGCAGCCGCCTTTCGCGTTGGCAACGAGGATCGAGATCATCTGGCATCCTCCCAGTAGGGACGGGCCCGTCGGAAGGTTTTCCAGTGCGCGCGCATGGCCATCTCGTCGCCGGCAAGCCTGGATTGCTGCCAGCCGGCCAGAAAGCCTCCGGCCTCGGCGAGCGCCAGGTTGCCATGGTCCGCGCCGGTGAGCTGTTCGGTCAGGGTCAGCGAAACGGCCATGTCGTTCATGAAACCCAGGTCGTCCTGCAACCCCGACAACCGCCGGCCGTAGGTCCGGACGGCGCGAGCGTCGAACAGGCTGCGGAAGAACTCGTTCGCATAGCGCAGCCTCTTCAGCGCGATCCTGACATTGTGGCGATCCTCGTAGCCGAGATGTTCGAAACCCTCGCCGACCTTTAGAACGCGGTCCCGGCATTTCGTCAGCAGTGCCGAGGCGGCGTCGGCAACCGGCATGACGGCCGATTCCGGTGTGAAACCGGCATCCGGCGGGCTTTCGATCCAGCACCCGATCCGCAACGCGGCGGTGGTGTATCTCCGGGACCGGAGCGCGCGTCGCATCACCGCCGTCCGGCGCTTGCGTGCGGCTGCCGCCGCATCGGCCAGGGCATCGAGTTTTTCCGGCGTCAGCATCGTGGCGCGGACCGGGGAGAGTATGTCGGACTGGAACACATCGAGATCGCGCGCCGGGCCGAGGACATCCGATATCCAGCGGACCTCGCGTTTCATCCAGGCGGTGTCGGCATCTTCGAGATAGCCTGACAGCAGGCTGAGGGCGGACCTGAGGCGCCGCAGCGCCACCCGCATCTGGTGTACCCCTTCCGGATGGTGGTCGGACAGCACGGCAGCCTGGTTGGCCATCCAGTGTCCGAAGCAATCGGCGATGATCAGGCGGCCCGCATCGCGAACGGACATCTGCCGGTCAAGCCCGGGTGTGCCCGCCGTCACGTAGTCCGGCCGGGTCCCGGTCGCCAGCGCGTAGCCGATGGAGGACTTGGTGTCTCCCGTCAGCGACAGGGTCGCGAGGTCGAGAAATTCCAACGCCAGAAGGTACAGGTCGGCCGGGTCGCCCTCGACGAGTTCGAACTCGATCTCCGATATCCGGCAGCTGTTCCGGCCGGCCTTTACCGAGCCGGCATCGAAGGCGGCCTCGATCAGCGAGCCGGTCTCTTCGCGGATGAAATCGACCACCTTGCGGTCGATATTGTTGGTGAAGACTTCCTTCAGGTCATCCGCGAACAGGAAGCCGATGCGCTCCGTGAGTTCCGGGTCATCGATTTCCGGCACTTCCACATGGGGTTCGGCCAGGTGTCGATTGTATTCGATCCGCCTGTGCAGGGCGTCCGACCCGGCGTTCGACTTGAAGGTGAGGACATGCTTGCCTGCAGCGGTGCGTACCCGAAGCGAGCAACCGGCCTTCAATATCCGCAGATCGTCGGTATCGTAGTAGGTATTCCGCAGCTTCTTGCGCTTTGGCGCCATCGCGCGCCATCCGGCCGGGCAATGGCGGGAAAGGCCGGACATGTCGGCATCGCCGGCCCCGAGTTTGAGTTCCGTTTCCGAAATGGTGGTGCCGGGCTTGCTCAACTGTCACAAAACTTTCATAGATACTATCTATAATAAAAGGTTTAACTGTGCCCAATTGCTTTGGCAACAGGCTGCGCATGTTGCAGGTACCAGTCGTGGGATAATATCAGGAGATTCTGCGGCTGAATATTCCGGGCGGCTCCGGCGGTCCGTAGAAATTGCCCTGGCCGATGAGACAGCCGAAGCGGATCAGCGCCTTTTCCTGGCGTTCGTTTTCGACGCCTTCGGCGATGACCCGAAGCGACAGGCTTTGGCCGAGCGACACGATTGCGAGGACGATCGACTGGCTGACCGGATTGTCGGCAATGTCCTGTACAAACGAATTGTCGATCTTGAGCGTGCCGACCGGCATCTGTTTCAGATAGGCAAGCGAGGAATACCCGGTGCCGAAATCGTCAAGGGCCAGCGTGACGCCATGCTCGGCAAGCAGTTCGAATGCCTGCTCGGATGCGGTCGAGCGTTTCACCAGGGCATTTTCGGTGATCTCGAGTTCGAGCTTCACCTTCAGTCCGGAAAGCTGCTGCAGACCGGCTGCGAGCATGTCCCTGATATCCGGGGTCTGGAACTCCCGGGACGACAGGTTGACGGCCAGGGTGAAATCCTTGTCCGGGAACTCCATGGTCCCGCCATGTTCTCCGATGCGGCGGAACACCCATTCGTCAACCCGCCTGAACATGCCGATCTCCTCGATGAACGGCATGAAGCGGGATGCCGTGCGCCAGCCGTCTTCGGGATGATTCCAGCGGATCAGCGCTTCGGCGCCGCAGATCCGGCGGTTCTGGAGATAGACCTGCGGCTGGTAGAAGATCTCGAACGCTTCCCTGTTCATGGCCAGGCGCAGCTCGTTTTCGAGCTTGAGCCGGGCCTTGACCGCCTTGCTTGTCTCGGCGCCGAAGAACTGGAACCCGCCGCCGGCGGCCTTCGCCCTGAACATGGCGATATCGGCATTCTTGAGCAGGTCCTCGATGCTGCTGCCGTCCTCCGGGAACAGGGTGATGCCCATGCTGGCGCCGACGAAACTGTCGCGGTCGGCGGCGGAAACCGGCTCCTCGAAAGTCTTGATGAGGGTCTTTGCCAGGGCTTCCGCGTCCCGGGGACCATCGAGATTGCCTGCAACGATGGCGAATTCATCGCCGCCGAGGCGGGCAACCGTGTCCGATGTCCGGATGTTCTTTGACAACCTCTCGCCAACGGCCCGCAACACGTTGTCGCCGAAATCATGCCCGAAGGTGTCGTTCACATACTTGAAGCGGTCGAGATCGATGAACATGATCGCCGTCTTCCTGCCCTCGCGCTGGGAGCGGATCATGGCCTGGCTGGCCCGGTCGCGGAACAGGATGCGGTTCGGCAGTCCGGTGACCGGGTCGAAATGGGTCAGTTTCTGCAGGTCCTGCTGCATCTTGTTGAAAGCGCCGGCAATCCTGGAGAACTCGGCTTTTCCGGACAGGTCCACCTCTCTGTCGAGATCGCCGGTTCGCCCGATATAGTCGATATGGTCGACCAGGGACTGCACGGGACTGGCGATGGTCTTGCGCGCGAGCGCAAAGCCGATGGCAAGGGCGCTGCCGACCGAGATCAGCAGAAGCATTGCCGACAGCACCACCGTGTCGGCGCCGACGCGCCTGATGTCCCGCGGCACCACCGTCGTGATCATCGTTGCCGGTCTGCCCTCGAGCGTATCTATCCTGAGATAGCCGCTGATGGCCTCGCTGCCGGAAAAATCGAGGATAGGGGTCCTTGCCGGTTCGGACAGGATCTCGCTCCTTACGGCTTCCGGCATGTCGGCCAGGACGGTCTCGATCCCTGTCGATCCATTCACATTCTGATGCAGGCGTTCCGCGATTAGCTCAATATGGGCGTCGTCGAACAGGCGGCCGAACATCAGGAAACCCTGGATCCCGCCCGAACTGTCGCTTTTCAGGATCGGGCTGGCGACGACGAGATGCAGTTTCCCGCCGAATTCGAGGAATCCCCGTGTCGTGGTCTCGGTATCCAGCATGGCATGGAAGACGTGACCTTCCGCGATCGTCGACGGAACATCGTCCGGATCGAAAAGCCGGTCCTTCGTGTCGGCAAGCATCCGCGTCCATATGGTCTGGCCCTGCCTGTCGACAAACCAGATCACCGAGATGTCGATATCGACAAAGGTCTCGATCACCAGGTTGCTCGTGACATATTCCTGGTTCCGGTCCTGGGCGAATTCCCAGGTATCGTCCCAGTAGGACCAGTCGAGCGCCAGGCGTTCCAGTTCCTCGAGCTGACCCTGGATGGCATTGTTTATCCGCGACACGGCAGCTCTTGCTTCGCGCATCTCGATTTCTTCGAAACCCGGAAGCACCACCTTGGTGAGTACAATTGTCGTGCCGAGAATCGTCGTCATGAAGATGAAGATGACGATGCTCGTCAGTCGGGCGGTAATCGTCACGCAGGGGGTCTCCCGAACCGATATTGAAATGCGCTTTCCCCACCCTATCCTAGCTTTCGGTTGTAACATCCCACAAGGTGGGTTTGGGTTCGCGGCTATTGTGGAATACCCTTACCCGTGCCGATTCTCCCGGCCGAACATCACGTCAGAAATGCCATGCCGATCATCCTCGTAGCCGACGACGAACCAGATCTGGAAGCGCTCGTCCTGCAGCGTTTCCGGCGTCGCATACGTGCCGGTGATTTCAGTTTCCGCTTTGTCAGGGACGGACAGCAGGCCGTCGAGGCACTGAAGGAAGACCCGTCGATCGACGTGCTGCTGACCGATATCAACATGCCGAAGGTCGATGGCCTGACCCTGTTGAACGAACTTGCCGATATCCGGCCCGATATCCGGTCGGTGGTGGTTTCCGCCTATGGCGACATGGACAACATCCGCACCGCGATGAATTCCGGCGCCTTCGATTTCGTCACCAAGCCGATCGATTTCCATGACCTCGAGATCACCCTCGACAAGACACTGGAACATGTCGCCCTGCTGCGCGATGCGGCGAACCAGGAGCGCGAGCTTTCGGCGCTGCGCCGCGAACTCGAGGTTGCCCGCGGCTTGCAGCAATCGATCCTGCCGCGCCGGTTCCCGGCGGACGACCGGTTCGACGTCTATGCCGAGATGCATCCCGCCCGGTCGGTCGGCGGCGATTTCTACGACATCTTCGCCCTTGGTGACGGCCGCTTCGGCCTCGTGGTGGGCGATGTCGTCGGCAAGGGGGTGCCGGCGGCCCTGTTCATGGCGATCGCCCGGACCACCCTGAAGGCGACTGCCTTGTCGGGATGCACCGCCGGACAATGCCTGGCCCGGGTCAACGACCAGATCACCTCGAACGAGACGGCGGAAATTCTCGTCACCATGTTCTACGCGATCTACGACCCGGAGACGGGAGACCTCGCCTATGCGAATGCCGGTCACGATCTGCCGGTGGTTCTCAGGACCGGCGGCGCCCTTGAGGAACTTGCCAATCCGGACGGGGTCATAGCCGGGGTCGAGGCGGGCCGGGACTACGCTACCCGGACGATCCGGCTGGACGCGGGCGAGTGCGTCGTCGTCTATACCGACGGCGTGGTCGATTCCCGCCAGCCGGACGGTGAACGGTTCGGGTTGGAGCGCTTCATGGACCTGCTGCGCGAGGCCGGCGGTTCCGGCTCGGCGAAGGATATCCTCGGCCGGATATTTGCAGAGCTTACCCGCCACGTCGACGAAGCCGATCCGGCCGACGACATAACCTGCATGGTACTGCACCGGAACCGGTGAGCGGCATGGCCCTTTTGCTTTCAGTCACCCCCCGGCTTCGCTATAACCCGCCCCATGGAAGGCGCTAATTCATACAGGACCGCTCCCGACGAGCGCGGTCACTTCGGCATGTTCGGCGGACGGTTCGTTGCCGAGACATTGATGCCGCTCATCCTTGAGGTCGAAAAGGCCTACAAGGCTTCGAAAGCCGATCCGTCCTTCAGGGCGGAAATGGATTACTTCCTGAAGCATTATGTCGGACGGCCAAGCCCGCTCTATTTCGCGGAACGCCTGACCGAGCATCTCGGCGGCGCGAAGATCTACTTCAAGCGCGACGAGCTGAATCACACCGGCGCCCACAAGATCAACAACACGCTGGGCCAGATCCTGCTGGCGAAGCGGATGGGCAAGACGCGCATCATCGCCGAGACCGGCGCCGGCCAGCATGGCGTGGCCACCGCCACCGTCTGCGCCCGTTTCGGGCTGCCCTGCGTCGTCTACATGGGCAAGACCGATATCGAACGCCAGGCGCCGAACGTCTTCCGCATGAAACTGCTCGGCGCGGAAGTGGTGCCCGTCACCTCCGGGCGCGGCACGCTGAAGGACGCGATGAACGAGGCGCTGCGCGACTGGGTCACCAACGTCGACAACACCTACTACATCATCGGTACCGCCGCGGGTCCGCATCCCTACCCGATGCTGGTGCGCGATTTCCAGTGCGTCATCGGGAACGAGACGCGCGAGCAGATCATGGAAGCCGAGGGCCGCCTGCCGGATTCCCTCGTCGCCTGCATCGGCGGCGGGTCCAACGCCATCGGCCTGTTCCATCCCTTCCTCGACGACAGGGATGTCCGCATCATCGGGGTCGAGGCGGGCGGTCACGGTCTGGATACCGCCGAGCATGCGGCGAGCCTGAATGGCGGCGCGCCGGGCGTGCTGCACGGCAACCGCACCTACCTGCTGCAGGACGAGGACGGCCAGATCGAGGAGGGACATTCGATTTCCGCCGGTCTCGACTATCCGGGCATCGGTCCGGAGCATTCCTGGCTGCACGACATGGGACGCGCCGAATATGTCGCGGTGACGGACAACGAGGCGCTCGAGGCGTTCCAGCTCTGCACCCGGCTCGAGGGCATCATCCCGGCGCTGGAGCCGAGCCATGCGCTCGCCCATGTCATGAAGATCGCCCCCGACCTGCCGAAGGACCACCTGATGGTGATGAACATGTGCGGCCGCGGCGACAAGGATGTCTTCGCGGTGGCCGGCTATCTCGGGGTGGAGCTGTGAGCGGGCCGCGCGGATCTGCCCGCATCGATGCCCGCTTCGCGGCGCTGAAGGCCGAAGGCCGGGCCGGGCTTGTCACCTATTTCACGGCGGGTGATCCGGACGCGGCGACTTTCGAGACGATCCTGTCTCAACTGCCGGGCGCCGGCGCCGACCTGATCGAGATCGGCATGCCCTTTACCGACCCGATGGCGGACGGACCGGCAGTCCAGCTTGCCGGTCAGCGGGCGCTCGCCGCCGGGCAGACCTTGCGCAAGACGCTGACCATGGTGCGCCGGTTCCGCGAGACGGAGACTGCGACGCCGGTGATCCTGATGGGCTACTTCAACCCGGTCTACCGCTATGGCGTCGATGCCTTCGTCGCCGATGCGTTCGATGCCGGGGTCGATGGCCTGATCATGGTCGACATGCCGCCGGAAGAAGACGACGAACTTTGCCTGCAGGCGAATGCGGGCGGCCTGAGCTTCATCCGCCTGGCGACACCGACCACCGACGATGCCCGCATGGTGAAGGTCAAGCAGAACACCTCGGGGTTCATCTATTATGTCTCGATCGCCGGCGTTACCGGCACCGCGACACCCGATTTCGCGGCGGCCGGCAAGTCTGTCGACCGGGTGCGCAAGGCGACCGGCCTGCCGGTTGCCGTCGGATTCGGCGTCAAGACGCCGGAACATGCCGCCGCCGTGGCGCGGGTGGCAGATGCGGCCGTTGTCGGCTCGGCACTGGTCCAGATCGTCGCGGATAATCTCGACGAGGCCGGCCGGGCCAGGCCGGGTCTCGTCGAGGCCGTCATCGACAAGGTCCGGGCGCTGGCGCAAGGTGTCCGGTCCGCACGCAGCTCCAGGGATGTCGCATGAACTGGCTTACCAACTTCGTCCGCCCGAAGATCCAGCAGCTTGTCCAGCGCAAGGAAGTGCCGGACAACCTCTGGCACAAATGCCCGGAATGCGAACAGATGATCTTCCACCGGGATCTCGAGAAGAACCGGCGGGTCTGTAACCATTGTGGCCACCATATGCGCCTCGATGCCGTCCAGCGCCTGGAAGTGCTGTTCGACGACAGCGAGTACGAGCGCATCGCCCTGCCGAAGGCCCCGGTCGACCCGTTGAAGTTCCGCGACGTGAAGCGCTATACCGACCGTATCAAGGATGCCCATTCCAAGACCGGCGAGGACGAGGCGATCATCGTCGCGGTCGGCACCATCGGCGGGGTGCGCACCGTCGCGGCGGTGCTGAATTTCAGCTACATGGGCGGTTCGATGGGCGTCGGCGTGGGCGAGGGCTTCGTGGCCGCCGCCCGCAAGGCGGTAGAACTCCGCGCGCCCCTGCTCGCGGTACCGTCATCCGGCGGCGCGCGCATGCAGGAGGGCATTCTGTCGCT
>JAVKCR010000046.1:0-3754 GCA_040222645.1 Rhodospirillales bacterium | reverse complement strand
GTCAGGTAGGAAATGCAGCGACGTGCATCCAGCCGGTAGGGGGCCGGGAAGGCGTCGGTCGGGCAAGAGTCGAGGCAGCGCCGGCAGGAGCCGCAGCGGTCGGGCTCGGCGGGCGTTGCAGCCAGGTCCAGCGTCGTGAAGATCTCGCCGAGGAACAGCCATGAGCCGAAATCCCTGGATACGAGATTGCTGTGCTTGCCCTGCCAGCCGATGCCGGAAAGCGCGGCGACCGGCTTTTCCATCACCGGTGCGGTATCGACGAAGACCTTGACCTCGCAGGTCTCGATGGCGACCAGCCAGCGGGCGAGCTGCTTGAGGCGTTTCTTGACGATGTCGTGGTAGTCCCGGTTGCGGGCATAGACCGAGATCGCGCCGCTACCTGTTCGCCGCGTCGCTTCGAGCGGATTCTCGTCCGGACCGTAATTCATGCCGAGCACGATGACCGAGCGCACGTCGGGCCAGAGGCCTTTCGGCTCGGCGCGGCGGTCCATTTTCTCGGCCATCCAGTCCATGTCGCCCTGGGCGCCTTCGGCGATGAACGCGGCGAGGCGCTGCTTCTCGCGCTCGCCGAGGCTGACGGGTGCGAAACCGACCGCGTCGAAACCGATGTTCCGCGCTTCCGCCGCGATGCGGTCGGCAAGCCGGGTTTCATCTGCGGATGGCCTTGCCGGTTGGATTGTCATCGTCGATTGCTGTTCCCTGGGCGCTGGTTCCGGCTCGGCGCTGTTGTTTCCCGCCGCCTGTGCTATAGCCGCTGGATGAGCCGGTCCCAGACAGATAGCGGCTGCCTGTCGCAGCCGTCAACAACCCGTACCGAACCCGTCCGCACCTTGCTGGTGGCGGCGGTGGCGCTGGTCGATGTCGATCACCGGGTGCTGCTTGCCGAGCGGCCGGAGGGCAAGAACCTGGCCGGGCTGTGGGAATTCCCCGGCGGCAAGGTCGATCCGGGCGAAACGCCGGAGGCCGCCCTGGTGCGCGAGCTCGACGAGGAACTCGGGATCGACATCACCGAAAGCTGCCTCGCGCCCTTCACCTTCGCGAGCCATGTCTACGACGATTTCCATCTCCTGATGCCGCTCTATCTCTGCCGGGTCTGGCGGGGCACACCGGAGGGACGGGAAGGCCAGAAACTTGCCTGGGTGCGCCCGAACCGGCTGATGGATTATCCCATGCCGCCGGCGGACATCCCGCTGGTCGCCATGCTGCGTGACTATCTCTAGGACTCGTCCCGGGGTTCGCACGGTACCGTGAAGGAGAACGTCGAGCCCTTGCCGGGTATGCTGTCGACCTGCAGGACAGCATCGTGTGTCGAAAGGAAGTCCCGGGAGAGCATGAGGCCGATACCGGAGCCCTTCTCGCCGGCGGTGCCGGTGGCCGAGCCGCCGGTCGCGGCGTTGCGGATCCGTTCCAGGGTCCGCCGGTCCATCCCGACACCCTGATCACGGACCGACAGGGTGAGGCGCCCGTCGGAGACGCTTGTGACGATCTCGATCGAGCCGCCGCTATGGGAAAATTTCACCGCATTGCCGATCAGGTTGCGGATCACCGCCTCGATCTGGACCGGGTCGATATGTACGATGCAGGCAGTGGTGCGGTCGATGATGGCGACCGATTTGATATCCGCCGCCGGCCGGATCGTCGAGATCGCACCCATGACCGGGATCCGGATATCCGTGGCAACCTGTTCTCCGGCATGACCTGACGTTCCGCTGCGCGCCCATGACATCAGGTTTTCCATCAGCTGGTGCGCCCGGTGACTTGCGCTGCCGATGATCTCGACATATTCGCGCAGCTTATCCGGGTTGGCGGCAGGATCGATTCGCGAAAGCAGGCCGCAGAAACCGATGATCGCGTTGAAGGATCCCTTCATGTCATGGCCAAGGAGCGTCAGTATGCGGGACTGTTCTTCCTGGCTGTCCTGCAGGTGTTCAAGCTTCTGCTCGGTTTCCCGGCGGGCTTTCCAAAGCTGGATTTCCCGCATGGCCATGCGCGCGAAATGTTTCAGCTTCTCGTGGTCTGCCTCGTCGAAATCGTCCCGTGGACTGGTATCGATAATGCAGAAAGTGCCGAGTGGCAGGCCGTCGTCGCTCACGATCGGGGCGCCGGCATAGAAGCGGATGCCGGGATTGTCCGTTACCAGCGGATTGTCGGAGAACCTCTTGTCCCGCGTCGCATCCGGAATAACCATGACATTGTTCCGGTCGAGGATCGAGTGAGCACAGAACGACTGTGACCGCGGGGTCTCGGTCGCGTCGATTCCGTGGTGAGACAGGAACCACTGACGGTTCTCGTCCACCAGCGAGACGAGGGCGATCGGCGTGCCGAAGAGGTCGGAGGCGAACCGCGTGAGATTGTCGAAAATCTCGTCGCCCTCGGTATCGAGAATGCCGAGATCATGCAGTGTCTGCAGCCGCTGCAGCTCGTCATCGGGTAGGTCGGCAGGTTTATGCAAAAAAGGCCACTCCGTTCAGAACAGGAAACCCATCCGACGCCGATTGTCTGTCGCCGCTGGCGCACCTACTTTGATCTTTGATCCGAATCTGCCAAAAAGAGAAAAATCATGCAATTAGGGGAAACCGTTACTGCCGGGGTGGTCGTCATCGGCAACGAGATCCTGTCCGGCCGGACGCAGGACAAGAACCTCGGATGGCTCGCGGCCGAGCTTACAGGTATCGGGATCAGGCTGGCCGAAGCCAAGGTGATACCCGACATCGCCGCCACGGTGATCGCGACGCTGCAGGATTACAGTGCGCGCTTCGACTACGTTTTCACCACCGGCGGTATCGGCCCGACCCATGACGACATCACGGCGGCCTGCGTTGCGGAGGCTTTCGGATGCCGGCTGATCCGCGATCCGCGGGCGGTGCAATTGCTCGACATGCACTATCCGACGGGTCAACTGACCGAAGCGCGCCTCAAGATGGCGGACATTCCGGAAGGCGCCGAGCTGATCGACAATCCGGTGAGCGCCGCACCGGGCTTCATCGTCGGCAACGTGCATGTGATGGCGGGGGTGCCGAGGATCATGCAGGCGATGTTCGACGGGCTGAAACCGAAACTGAGGGGCGGGGCGCATGTGTTTTCGGTGACGGTGACCGCGCGGATCGGCGAAAGCTTCATGGCGAAGGGGCTGGAGGCTGTCCAGAAGGAGCATCCGGACATCGATATCGGCAGCTATCCCTTCTACCGGTCCGGCGAGGTCGGCTCCTCGATCGTGCTGCGCAGCACCGATACGGCGGAACTGGCCATCGCGGCTGACAAGGTACGCGATGTCATGCGCGCGCTCGGTGTCGAGCCGATCGAGGGGGAACTGCCCGGCAAGCCCGGCTAGGCCGGGCGGGTGTCGGAGCCTCAAGGGGCTCAGAACATCGAGGCGATGACACGGTCCGGCGGGTTGTGGCCGTCGGAGAAGGTCTTGATGTTGATCAGCACCTTCTCGCCCATGTCGACGCGTCCCTCGATGGTGGCCGAGCCCATGTGCGGCAGCAGCACCACATTGTCGAGCTCGATGAGCTTCGGATTCACCGCGGGTTCATGCTCGAACACATCGAGGCCGGCGCCGGCCAGTTCGCCGTTCGACAGCATGCGGGTGAGCGCGTTCTCGTCGACGATCTCGCCGCGTGCGGTATTCACGATATAGGCGTGATGCGGCATCAGCTTGAGCCGGCGGGCCGACAGCAGGTGATAGGTCGCCGGTGTGTGCGGGCAATTGACCGAGATGATGTCCATGCGGGCCAGCATCTGATCGAGGCTT